>JAFMFB010000027.1 GCA_017856435.1 Burkholderiaceae bacterium | reverse complement strand
GTTGTACGCCTAACCTAGGAAAGAAGGAAAGAGTCATGCAACTCAATCCCGCAGAGATTTCTGAACTGATCAAAAGCCGGATTCAAGGCCTGTCTGCCAGCGCCGATATCCGAAACCAGGGCACCGTGGTCTCCGTGACCGACGGCATCTGCCGCATCCACGGCTTGTCGGATGTCATGCAGGGTGAAATGCTGGAATTTCCAGCTGGAAGCGATGGTCAGCCCACTTACGGCCTGGCTCTCAACCTCGAGCGCGACTCCGTTGGCTCAGTGATCTTGGGTGAATACGAGCACATCTCCGAAGGCGACACCGTTAAGTGCACCGGGCGCATTCTGGAGGTGCCGGTCGGCCCCGAACTGATTGGCCGTGTGGTCAATGCCTTGGGCCAGCCTATCGATGGCAAGGGTCCGATCAACGCCAAAATGACTGACGTGATCGAAAAGGTCGCCCCAGGCGTGATCGCGCGAAAGTCGGTGGATCAGCCCATGCAGTCCGGCCTGAAGTCGATCGACTCGATGGTGCCGATCGGCCGTGGCCAGCGTGAGTTGATCATTGGTGACCGCCAGACCGGCAAGACGGCTGTGGCGATCGACGCCATCATCAATCAGAAGGGTCAGAACATGACCTGTATCTACGTGGCGATCGGTCAGAAAGCCTCGTCGATCAAGAACGTGGTGCGCGCGCTTGAGCAGGCCGGTGCCATGGGCTACACCATTGTGGTGGCGGCCACCGCCTCCGAGTCTGCGGCCATGCAGTATGTCTCGGCCTATTCCGGTTGCACCATGGGTGAGTACTTCCGTGACCGTGGCCAGGATGCCCTGATCATTTATGACGACCTGTCCAAACAGGCTGTGGCCTACCGTCAGGTTTCCTTGCTGTTGCGTCGCCCACCGGGCCGTGAAGCCTACCCGGGTGACGTGTTCTACCTGCACAGCCGTCTGCTGGAGCGTGCTGCGCGCGTCAACGCCGATTATGTGGAAGCCTTCACCAAGGGTGAAGTCAAGGGCAAGACGGGCTCGCTAACGGCGCTGCCCATCATTGAAACCCAGGCCGGTGACGTGTCTGCCTTCGTGCCGACCAACGTGATCTCGATCACTGACGGCCAGATCTTCCTGGAGACCAGCCTGTTCAACGCCGGTATCCGTCCCGCGATCAATGCCGGTATCTCGGTGTCCCGCGTCGGTGGCGCCGCTCAGACCAAGCTGATCAAAAGCCTGTCTGGCGGTATCCGAACCGACCTGGCCCAGTACCGTGAGCTGGCGGCTTTCGCCCAGTTTGCCTCTGATCTGGACGAAGCCACCCGCAAGCAGCTGGACCGCGGTGCCCGTGTGACCGAACTGCTCAAGCAGCCTCAGTACAGCCCGCTGCCGATCAGCCTGATGGCCGCTTCCCTGTACGCTGTGAACAAGGGCTTCCTGGATGACGTGGAAGTCAAGAAGGTGCTGCCTTTCGAGCACGGCCTGCACGGCTACCTGAAGGACAAGCATGCTGCACTTCTGGCCAAGCTCGAGGCCGACAAGGCCATGGACAAGGACGCTGAAGCAGAAATGAATGCCGCCATTGGTGCATTCAAGAAGACCTTCGCCTAAACCTACAACCTTGCGGGACAGACCGAAAGCAAAACGGACAACCTGTCCCCAACTGACTAGGAACTAATATGGCAGCAGGTAAGGAAATACGCGGCAAGATCAAATCGGTGGAAAACACCAAAAAGATCACCAAGGCCATGGAAATGGTGGCCGCGTCAAAAATGCGCAAGGCACAGCAGAGGATGCGTGCGGCAAGGCCCTATGCAGAAATGGTGCGCAATATTGCCTCCAATCTGGGACAGGCCAATCCTGAGTACAAGCATCCGTTCATGCGGATGAATGACAGCAAGGTCGCTGGGGTGATTGTGGTCACCACGGACAAAGGCCTGTGCGGCGGACTCAATACCAACGTTCTGCGCAATGTCACCGCCAAATTGAGGGAGCTACAGGGCGCTGGCGTAACCACCCAGGCGGTAGCCATCGGCAACAAGGGCCTGGGATTTCTCAATCGTGTTGGTGCCAAGGTGGTTTCGCACGCCACGCAGCTGGGTGACACCCCGCATCTGGAAAAATTGATCGGCCCCGTCAAGGTTCTGCTGGATGCCTATGGCCGTGGCGAGTTGAATGCGGTGTACCTGTGCTACACCAAGTTCATCAATACCATGAAGCAGGAACCGGTGGTGCAGCAACTGTTGCCCCTCTCCGCCGAAGACATGGCAGAACAAACGCAGGCCAGTGGTCCCCAGCATGGCTGGGACTATATCTATGAGCCTGATGCCCAGGTCGTCATCGACGAACTGCTGGTTCGCTATGTCGAGGCTTTGGTGTACCAGGCCGTGGCCGAGAACATGGCATCAGAGCAGTCTGCGCGCATGGTGGCCATGAAGGCCGCCACGGATAACGCGGGTAACGTGATTGCCGAACTCAAGCTGGTCTACAACAAGACCCGCCAGGCAGGCATTACCAAAGAGTTGTCGGAAATTGTGGCGGGTGCGGCCGCGGTTTAAGCGGCGCATCGATTTCAGGTTATTGATTTATTGATTGGAGCGAAAGAAATGGCTCAAGAGAATTCCCAGATGAACGCTGGCGTTCAGGGCAAGATTGTTCAGTGTATTGGCGCTGTGGTGGACGTGGAGTTTCCGCGTGACCAGATGCCCAAGGTGTATGACGCGCTCAAGATGGACGGCTCAGCCCTGACGCTGGAAGTCCAGCAGCAGTTGGGTGACGGTATTGTTCGAACCATTGCGTTGGGGTCTTCCGACGGTCTGCGCCGTGGCATGATGGTTTCCAACACCGGCAACGCGATCACCGTGCCAGTGGGTCAGGCGACCCTTGGACGCATCATGGATGTGTTGGGTAACCCCATTGACGAGCGTGGCCCTGTGTCGCTGGCTCAGACCGCGCCGATTCATCGCAAAGCCCCGGCCTATGACGAGCTGTCCCCCTCTACCGAATTGCTTGAAACCGGTATCAAGGTGATTGACCTGGTGTGCCCGTTTGCCAAAGGCGGCAAGGTGGGCTTGTTTGGCGGCGCTGGCGTGGGCAAGACCGTGAACATGATGGAGTTGATCAACAACATTGCCAAGGCGCACTCCGGCTTGTCGGTGTTTGCCGGGGTGGGTGAGCGTACCCGTGAGGGCAATGACTTCTATCACGAGATGGCTGATTCCGGTGTTGTGAAACTGGATAACCTGGCCGAATCCAAGGTGTCCATGGTGTATGGCCAGATGAACGAGCCTCCGGGCAACCGTCTGCGCGTGGCCCTGACCGGCCTGACCATCGCTGAATCATTCCGTGATGAGGGCCGTGATGTATTGTTCTTCGTGGACAACATCTACCGCTACACCTTGGCCGGTACCGAAGTGTCTGCTCTTCTGGGGCGTATGCCTTCTGCCGTGGGCTACCAGCCAACGCTGGCCGAAGAAATGGGCCGTCTGCAAGAGCGCATTACTTCTACCAAGGTCGGCTCAATCACCTCCATTCAGGCCGTTTACGTGCCTGCTGACGACCTGACCGATCCGTCGCCTGCCACAACCTTTGCCCACCTGGACTCCACCGTGGTGCTCTCGCGTGACATTGCTGCCCTGGGTATCTATCCCGCGGTGGACCCACTTGATTCCACCAGCCGCCAGCTTGACCCGCAGGTGGTTGGTGAAGACCACTACGCCACAGCCCGTGCGGTGCAGGGTACCCTGCAGCGCTACAAGGAGTTGCGCGACATTATTGCCATTCTGGGCATGGACGAACTGGCACCGGAAGACAAGCTGACCGTGGCACGGGCGCGCAAGATCCAGCGTTTCCTGTCACAGCCTTTCCATGTGGCTGAAGTGTTTACCGGCTCGCCCGGCAAGTATGTGCCTTTGGCCGAAACCATCCGTGGCTTCAAGATGATTGTCAACGGTGAGTGCGACCATTTGCCCGAGCAGGCCTTCTACATGGTGGGCACCATCGACGATGCCTTTGAAAAGGCCAAGAAAGTTTAATCCCCAGGATCAATCGGAGCAACCATGAACACCATCCAAGTTGATGTGGTCAGTGCCGAAGAGTCCATCTTTTCGGGTGAGGCGCGCTTTGTCGCCTTGCCTGGCGAGTCGGGTGAACTGGGCATCTTTCCGCGCCATACCCCCTTGATCACCCGTATCAAACCGGGATCCGTTCGTATCGAGATGGCCGACGGAAGCGAAGAGTTTGTCTTTGTTGCCGGAGGCATCCTGGAGGTGCAACCGAACCGGGTGACGGTGTTGTCAGACACCGCTGTGCGTGGCAAGGACCTGGACGAAGAAAAGGCCAATGAGGCTCGGCTGGCGGCCGAGGAGGCCATCAAGAACGCCAAAAGCGATATTGATCTGGCCAAAGCCCAGTCTGAGTTGGCGGTTATGGCCGCTCAGATCGCCTCCCTGCGCAAGTACCGTCAAAAGCGCTAACTGGTTAAAACTGGCTAACCCATCAGCGCGCCGCCGGTTAGCAACAGGTGGCATCAAGGGCAACGATCAAGTCGATTCAGACCGGGTCGGTGCCCTTTCTTTCAGCATGGCGATCACCTCGGCATCCTCTATCTGGGGAAAGTCAAGGTAGAACTGACCCACAGCCTGAAACCAGGGCGGCGTCTCCAGGCAGACCACCTCATCAGCCAATTCAGCTGCTTTCATTACGGTACCGGCAGGGGCCACAGGTACGGCACTAATCAAACGCTTTGGCCTGGATTGTCTAAGGCCGTGCAAGGCAGCCATCATGGTCGAACCCGTGGCCATGCCATCGTCCACCACAATCACCACCCGACCCCCTGGATCAATCGAGGGCCGGATGGGTGAGTACTGAGCGCGTCGTTGGCCAATGGTGTCGAGCTGACGCTGTTTCTCGCACTCCAGGTACTCTTCGTCGATCTTCATGGATTGGGCATGGGGGGCTAAGTAAGTCCAGCCGCGCTCATCCACCGAGCCGATGGCCAGCTCGCTCTGGTGTGGGGCGCGTAATTTGCGAACCAGCACCACATCAAAATCGCCGTCGAGTTGCTGGGCAATCAGTTTTGCCATGGGAACTGCGCCACGAGGAATGGCCAGCACCAGAGGTCGTTGGCCCTTGTAGGTGAGCAGCCGTTTGACCAATTGCTCAGCGGCTTGTTGACGATCTTTGAACATCTCTGACTCCAGGGCGCCAACCATGCCCAAAGGGCGCAGCCCGGGCAACCCCAATTGCCAGGGGCTTGCCTGAAATCAAAAATTAACAGCCCCAGGGCCGTGGGCCGGGGGCCGCAGGATGGCCGCGCTGCTTCAGCTGTCCCGGGCCTTAACGGTTGGCAGCTTTGACTTTGAGGCGCCAGGCATGCAGCAGTGGCTCGGTGTAGCCATTGGGTTGTTCCAGCCCTTTGAACACCAGATCGCAGGCGGCCTGATACGCCATCGAGGTGTCAAAGTGTCCGGCCATGGGTTTGTAGAAGGGGTCGCCGGCGTTTTGCTGATCCACCACGGCTGCCATCCGTTCGAAGGTGCGGCGCACCTGTTCCTTGCTGACCACGCCGTGCAATAACCAGTTGGCAATATGCTGGCTGGAAATGCGCAAGGTGGCGCGGTCTTCCATCAGGCCCACATTGTGAATGTCGGGGACCTTGGAGCAGCCAACGCCCTGGTCGATCCAACGCACAACATAGCCCAGAATGCCCTGGCAGTTGTTGTCGATTTCCTGCTGGATTTCATCTGCGCTCCAGGCCGGTTTGCTGGCCACCGGCACAGTGAGCAAGCCTGTCAACAACTGGTCTTCAAGCCGGCTGAAATTCTTGCCCAAAGCCTGCTTCTCAAGCGTGTCCTGAACAGCTCCGACATTGATCTGATGGTAGTGCAGGGCATGCAGGGTGGCAGCCGTGGGCGAAGGCACCCAGGCGGTGTTGGCACCGGCCAGGGGGTGGACAATTTTCTGCGACAACATCGATGCCATCAGGTCAGGCATGGCCCACATGCCCTTGCCAATCTGGGCGCGCCCCCGCAATCCGCAGGCCAGGCCAACGAGCACATTGCTTTGTTCGTAGGCATCAATCCATGGGGTGCTTTTCATGGCCGCCTTGCGGATCATCGGGCCCGCGTGCATCGCGGTGTGCATTTCATCACCGGTACGGTCGAGAAATCCAGTGTTGATGAATGCCACCCGGCTTTTTGCAGCGGCAATGCAAGCCTTCAGGTTGACGCTGGTGCGACGCTCTTCGTCCATGATGCCCAGCTTGACCGTGTTTTCAGGCAGACCCAGTAGTGCTTCGACCCGGCTGAACAGCTCCGATGAAAAGGCCACTTCCGCAGGGCCATGCATCTTGGGTTTGACGATATAAATAGAACCGGTTCTGGAGTTGCGCACACCATGGCTGGTCAGCCCTTTGAGGTCATGCAGGGCGATCAGTGTGGTGATCACCGCATCCATGATGCCTTCATGAATTTCTCCGCCATGGCCATAGAGGATGGCGGGGTTGGTCATCAGGTGGCCCACATTGCGGACAAACAGCAGGGAGCGCCCATGCAGCTTGACTTCCTCACCATGCCCCCCTTTGTAGGTGCGGTCTGCATTGAGGCGACGGGTGAAGGTTTGACCGCCTTTTCGGACCTCCTCTGTCAGCGTACCCTTGAGAATGCCCAGCCAGTTGTCATAGGCAAGAACCTTGTCCTCGGCATCCACCACGGTGACCGAGTCCTCAAGATCGAGGATGGTGGACAGGGCCGCTTCGATCAGCAGGTCGCTGATACCCGCCCGATCACTGCGACCGATGGTGGTGCTGCGATCAAACTGGATTTCGATGTGGATGCCGTTGTTGCGAATCACAACGGCGGTGGGGGAGTCGGCATTGCCCTGGTAGCCAATGAATTTTTCGGGTTGAGCCAACCGGACCTGCTGTCCTCCTTTGAGAGTGACGACCAGCTGTCCGCCCAGAATCGTGTAGGCCACCGAGTCCAGGTGAGAGCCTTGCGTGAGGCCTACCACCCGGTCCAGAACGTGACGGGCATACTCGATCACTTTGGCGCCCCGTTTGGGGTTGTAGGCGCTGCCATTGGGGCCAATCTTGCTGGCGCCGCCTGTCTGCGGCAGGGCGTCGGTACCATACAGTGCGTCGTACAGCGACCCCCAGCGTGCGTTGGCTGCATTGAGCGCGTAGCGCGCATTCAAGATGGGTACGACCAGTTGGGGGCCGGCCTGAACCGCCAACTCGGCGTCCACATTGCTGGTGGTGCATTCAACCTTGGCCGGCACCGGCGCCAGATAGCCGATCTGCTTGAGAAATGCCCGGTAGGCTGGCATGTTGCGGATCGGTCCCGGGTTGGCTTTATGCCAGGCGTCGAGCTTGGCCTGCAGGCGATCGCGCTCCTTGAGCAAGGACTCGTTTTTGGGGCCCAGCTCATGGGCAATGGCATCAAAACCTTTCCAGAAGCTTTTGCTGTCGATGCCGGTGTCGGGCAAGACCTTGTCTTCAATGAAACGGTATAGGGGGGTAGCGACTTTCAGTCGTTCTGCCTGGATACGATCGGTCATGAGGATTTCCCTTGAATTAAAAAAGTTGATACCACATCAGTCAGGAAAAAATTCCAGCACTTCGGCCAGCGAATTGCCAATTCGGGTCGGTTGCACGCCGAGTTCTTCGAAGGGCAGTTGGTAACGGTTGACCCACAAGGTCTGATACCCATACCAGGTGGCCGCCAGGGCGTCCCAGCTGTTGCTGCTGACAAACAGGATTTCACGCGCTGGTAGACCGGTCGCTTGCTCGCCCAGAGCGTAGGCGGCTGGGTGGGTCTTGTAGCGACGAACACTGTCCACACTGATGACATGGTCGAGCAGTGTGTCCAGACCGGCACTGCGTACAGCAATCCCCAGCATGTCCGGGTCACCATTGGAAAGAATCCCGGTCGCCAGTTTGCGATCGCGCAGGCTTTGCAACACTTCCTTGTTTTCGGGAAAGGCGCTCAAGTGGCGATACTGATTCATCAGGCGCTGTTCGGCTTCGGTGGTAAGTGACAGCTTCAGGCGCTTGCAGGCGTAGCGCAGGCCCGCGCGGGTCAGGTCCCAGAAGGGCTGGTAGTGAGCACCGTCGTTGCTGGTGGTTACCAGCCGTGTGTATTCAATTTGCTTGTCGCGCCAGAGTGCGCCAAGCGCCTGACCCTGTCCAGGGAAAAGTTGTTCTGCCAGCAGCCCAACACTGTAGACATCAAACAGGGTGCCGTAGGCATCAAACAGGACGGCGCGAGGGACATCTTTACGGCTGCTTCGAGTTTTTTCCATCACCATACTTTATTCGATACTTCTTATTAAATTAATGCCTTCAAAATGCATTAATACGTGACAAAAAGTATCAAATCTGCCATGAATTTCGCCAAGCAGGAAAAATTCCTGCGATATGAAAAACTGATGGGCGTAACTTACCCAGCGCATGCCTGGGGTGACGCCTGCGCCAAGGCTGGCGGCATCCCGTCCAAGGCCAGCGGCCAGAAAAAGATTAGCCGATCAGGTGGCCCACGCTGGGTGCCTGGGCGATGCCCCAAAGGCGCTGGATTGCCGAGCGCATTTCAGACGCGCTGGCTGCGCCGCTGTACAAGGCCAGACGCAATGCCTTGTCTTCAAGTTCGACGCGTGTGAGGGTATTGCCCGGGTCTCCCTTGGGTTCGTCAACCCGCTCGTGCAGCACACGACCGTCATTCAATTCCACCCGTACTTTGCCGATCCAGCGTGTCGGGTAGGCGGTGTCAACCTCCGGGTCAAGGGCCATGGTGACCTTGTTGCGAAAGTCAAGCACTTGCCGGACATTGAAGCTGTTGTCAAATTCAGTCAGGCCCGCACGTCCTTGTGTCGCAATCAGGGCAAGCACGGTGCCCATATTGAATTTGCTTTGATGAACGGTCTGCGGATCAATGACCGGGCCGAGCACGTCAATGGCGCCCTGGTGCACCAAGGCGGTCACATGCCGAATGTCGCCGGCTTGCAGGGCGTGGCGACCGATCAGGTGCTGAAGTGCATCGGCAGCGGGATGGGTATGCCGACAGGAGGCGTGGTATTTGAAGGAAGTTTCACTGACAGTCCAGCGGCTACCAAGGCGATCTGTGAGTTTGCTCAGGTCTGAATCCGTGGAGGTGCCAGCAGCCAGACCCTGGGGACCTTCAAGAATGCGCTTGGCGCCGGTAAATCCACCCTGTGCCAGGTAAGCTGCCATCAGACCGGCGCCCGCGGCATGGGCGGGATGCAATTGCTTGGAATCGGCAGCGTCCCGTAAAAATTCCCACAGCCCGGCGGATTGGGTGCCGGCTGAACCAAAGGCATGCAACATCTGGCTGGGGTCAAGCCGCAACAGATGCCCTACAGCCGCGGCGGCGGCCAGCGTACCGGCGGTGCCTGTGGTGTGAAAGATCTTGTAATGCGAGCGTCCCAGAAACTCGCCCACCCGGATCCCCACTTCATAGCCGACAACGCTGGCGGTGAGAAGATCCCTGCCACTTGAGCCAAGCGCCTGTGCCACGGCCAGGGCCGGTGGAAATACCACACAGGCCGGGTGGAACACAGAACCGTTGTGCACATCATCCTGCTCGGCCACATGAGAGGCGGCGGCATTTGCCATGGCCGCCAGCAGCGGGCTACTGCCGCGGCGATGGATCAGGATTTCGCTTGGGCCATCGGCTGGTCCCATGGCTGTTGCAAAGTTGGCCAAGATTTCAACGGCGTGCGCTCCCTTGCCAGCAAGGGCCGAGCCGAACCAGTCCAGCAAGAGGTCTTCAATTCGGGCGACGACGGGCTGAGGAATGTCTTCAAACTTCAGGGTGGCGGCAAACTTGGCCAGTTCAGCCGTACTGGGTGTGGTCATGGAAATGTCCTGGAATAGTTAAGACCGGTAAGCGTTGAGGCCAGATCAAGGCCTTGAGGGCGCAGGATGCGTCAGTCCGTTCAGGCGTTCTGCAAGAACCCAACGACCTAGTGGTAACTGGCCGGCAACGAACTGGCAGCTAGCCGGCAAGTCACCATCATTGGCATGAGAGGATGGGTTCATCAAATCGCCTTGTCCTGTCTGAGTTGTTCGATCTGCCTGGCCGACAGTCCCAGAGACGCCAGGATGGCTGGCCCATGCTGACCTACGGCAGGAATAGCGTCCATGCGGACCTGCGCCGCGTCTGCGGCACCGGGCGGCAACAGGGCTGCAACCGGCCCGGCTGGTGTGCTGACCTCGGTCCAGCGCTCACGGGCAGCCAGCTGCGGATGACCCCAAAGATCAGCCATGGTATTGACCCGGGCGTTGGCGATGCCGGCAGTCTCCAGTCGGTCGATCAGTTGATCAGCTGACAGCTGTGCAAACACGCCCTCAATCAGTTTTTGCAAGTCATTGCGCTGGCTGGCCCGCTTGGCGTTGGAGGCATACCGGGGATCGGTGCCCAATTCAGGGTGGCGTAAAACTTTTTCACAAAACACCAGCCACTCGCGCTCATTTTGCAATCCGAGCATGATGACATGGCCATCCCCGGCAGCGAACGGCCCGTAAGGATAGATGGTGGCATGGGCCGCGCCAGCACGCGCAGGCGGCGGGGCATCGCCATAGGCGTAGTACATCGGAAAGCCCATCCACTCGGCCATGCATTCAAGCATGGAGATGTCGATGTGACGCCCCACGCCGGTCTTGCCGCGCTGGATCAAGGCGGTCAGCACATTGCTGTAGGCATACATGCCTGCCGCAATGTCGGCAATCGAGCAGCCTGCCTTGGCCGGCGCCTCCGGGCTGCCAGTGATCGAAAGAAAGCCAGCTTCACTCTGGATCAGCAGGTCGTAGGCTTTCTTGTCACGGTAAGGGCCGTCCTCGCCGTAACCGGAGATGTCACACACAATCAGTTGTGGAAACTTCTCGTGCAGCGCCTCAAATGAAAGCCCCATGCGCTCAGCCGCACCGGGGGCCAGGTTTTGCACCAGAACATCGGCTTGTCCCAGCAACAGATGAAGAATTTCTGCAGCCTGGGGATGTTTCAGGTCGAGCGCCAAACTTTCTTTGGAGCGGTTGGTCCAGACAAAATGCGAAGACAACCCTTTGACCCGCGTGTCATAGCCACGTGCAAAATCGCCACTTCCGGGTCGCTCGATCTTGATCACCCGGGCACCCTGATCGGCCAGCTGACGGGTACAAAACGGTGCCGCAATGGCATGCTCCAAAGCAATGACGGTAATGCCCTCTAGCGGTCTCATAAGGAAAATCCGGATCCGGACGGAAAACAGGCTGGGCCAATCCCAAGCTTTTTTCGCGCGCTTGAAAATGCCTGCCGCAGAGCCAGGCCGCCCCTGTCCTCAGTAACTTCTGGGCAAGCCCAGGAGATGTTCTGCCACATAGGAAAAAATCATGTTGGTTGAAATGGGGGCGACCTGGTAGAGCCGGGTTTCACGGAACTTGCGCTCGATGTCGTACTCGCAGGCAAATCCAAACCCGCCGTGCATTTGCAGGCAGACGTTGGCAGCCTCCCAGGAAGCCTTGGCCGCAAGGTATTTGGCCATATTGGCTTGGGCGCCGCAGGGTTGCTGGCTGTCAAACAGCTGGCAAGCTTGCCAGCGCATCAGGTTGGCCGCCTCGACTTCGATATAGGACTCGGCAATCGGAAACTGGACCCCCTGGTTCTGTCCCGTAGGGCGGCCAAAGACCACCCGGTCCTTGACGTAGCGGCTGGCCCGGTCCACAAACCAATAACCATCCCCAATGCATTCGGCGGCTATCAGGGTGCGCTCGGCGTTGAGTCCGTCCAGGATGTAGCGAAAGCCCTTGCCCTCTTCGCCGATCAGGTTTTCGGCTGGAATTTCCAGGTTCTCAAAAAACAGCTCATTGGTTTCATGGTTCACCATATTGGCAATCGGGCGGACCGTCAGGCCCTGGCCGATGGCGGTGCGCAGGTCGACCATGAAGATGGACATGCCCTCACTCTTCTTGTTCACCTCAGCCAGCGGGGTGGTGCGCGCCAGCAGAATCATGAAGTCCGAATGCTGAACCCGGGAAATCCAGACCTTTTGGCCGTTGACAATGTAGCGGTCGCCTTTTCTTTGCGCAGTGGTTTTGATTTTTGTGGTGTCAGTGCCCGTGGTGGGCTCGGTCACGCCCATGGATTGCAGCCGCCATTCGCCGCTGGCGATTTTAGGCAGGTAGTGCGCCTTTTGCGCGGGTGAGCCATGCCGCAACAATGTTCCCATGTTGTACATCTGACCGTGGCAGGCACCCGCATTGCCGCCACACCGGTTAATTTCTTCCATGATGACCGAGGCTTCAGCCAGGCCTAGCCCAGAGCCACCATACTCCTGCGGGATCAGCGCTGCCAACCAGCCGGCCTGGGTCAGCGCCTGAACAAACTCCTGCGGGTAGGCCCGTTGGGAATCAATCTTGCGGTGATATTCGTCGGGAAATGCGGCGCATAGATCACGAATGGCGTCGCGAATGTCCTGGTAGGGATCGTTGGCAGCTTGCATGGTGTATCAGGCAAATTTTAGGTCGGCACAAGAATTACAAGAAGTTGGTTGAGGGTGAGAGAAATTGGACTGATCTTGAAAACGGCCTCAGTCAAGTTCAGCGGTGGCCTGCATGGTCAGGCAGCCTTCATGATCACGCCCCCAAAGTGTGGCGCTCTGGCCATCTAATTTGCCGCAGACGGTGAAGGGATGAATATCAAAGGTTGGCCGTAGCGCCTTGAACGAAAAACGCCTCACATGAGCCTGCGGGTGGTTGCGCCGCAACAAGTCCATCAGAAGCGTGGCTATCAGGGGGCCATGCACGATCAGACCTGGGTAGCCTTCCACCTGTGTGACATAGCTTCGGTCGTAATGGATGCGGTGGCCGTTGAAAGTCAGCGCCGAATAGCGAAACAGCAGGACGGGGTCAGGGACAACAAGTCGGCTGAACTGCTCGTCCCCGGGCGCTGGCAGGGGCGTTTGGGTGGTGGTTGGTGCACCACTTCGCAGGCCTGCGATGTCTGCCGGGGGCGCATCCCGGTAGACGATATCATGCTCCTCGCTCAGTACGAGACCTCTGGGGCTGGTGTAGTCGTGACGTACGCAGACAAACACCAGAGCACCAGTGCGCCCCTGTTTGAGTTGTACATCCTGAATCGTAGAAACCCGCTGCACCGTGTCGCCGACTCGTAGCGGGTGATGAAACGACAGGCGGCCGCCCGCCCACATCCGTCGCGGCAATGGCACCGGTGGTAAAAAGCCACCACGACGCGCGTGGCCATCTTCGCCAATGTCATGGGCCGGTGTCTGCGGCGTGAAGTAAACCCAGTGCCACAGAGCGGGCACTGCAGTTCCTTCAACTGGGCTTGGATCGGGCCGATCCAGTGTTGCAGACATGGCCGCCAGAGGCGCAGCACAGATCAAATCGGAGCGGGTCTCGCTTCGCCCGATCCAGTCTTGCAGGTAATTCAAATTCAGCTCGCCCGGTTTAGCCGGGCCGCTAATGGGTTGGTCAGACATGGCGCAAATCGATGGTATTTCTGAAAGTTTCCAAGACCGGGCGGAGGCAGGGCCTTCTCAGAGTGGACCCAACGTAATTATTGCCTCGATTGACAGCGAGGCATCGGATAATGGCTTGCCATGGACAAACTCAAACAGCTTGACTCCTTTGTCTCTGTCGCCACCCGCGGCACGCTGACCGCCGCCGCCCAGGCCGAAGGGGTAGCGCCGGCCATCATTGGTCGCCGCCTGGACGCCCTGGAAGAGCGGCTGGGGGTCAAGTTGCTGGTGCGCACCACCCGTCGAATCCACTTGACGCATGAAGGCAGCGCTTTTCTGGAAGATTGTCAACGCCTGCTGACCGATCTGTCCGATGCCGAGGCCAGCGTGTCCGCCGGGGGCGTCAAGGCGACCGGCCACCTGCGCATCACCGCACCGGCCGGATTTGGACGGCAACGGGTCGCCCCCCTGGTTCCAAAATTCAGCGTCCTGCATCGGGACGTCTCGATTTCCCTGCACCTCAGTGACCGGGTGGTGGATATTGCTGGCGAAGGGTTCGACTGTGCTGTGCGGGTCGGCGACATGGCCGACTCTTCGCTGGTAAGTGTCAGGCTGGCTGATAACCGACGGCTGTGCGTGGCCACCCCGCAATTCTTGAAAAAAAATGGTACGCCTGAGCATCCCAGCGATTTGGCTCGGTTCAATTGCCTGGTACTGACCAGCGATCTGTCACAACGACGGGGCTGGGCCTTTCAACTGCCTGCTGCTGAAGGCGGGGAGCTGATCCATATCCGACCGAATGGAGCCATGGATTGCTCAGACGGACAGGTTTTGCTCGACTGGTGTCTGGCCGGTTATGGCATTGCCTGGCGCAGTCTTTGGGAGGTTGAGTCGCAAATCAAGTCTGGCCACCTGGTGGCCCTGCTGGAAGCATTCGCCGCCCCACCTAACGGCATCTATGCAGTATTTCCCCAGCGCAAGCACTTGCCATTGCGCGTGAGGCTTTGGCTGGACTTTTTGAAGCACCACTACAGCCAGCCAGGCTTCTGGCAGACCTTGACGCGCTAACACCCCCGGGCCAGAGCCACCGGCGCCGACTGAAAAGCCGGAGGGCAGAATGCGTTAAAGCAACTGCGTGTTGATGACTCAGGTCGGAGTGCCGACAACGCCTCTTAAAATCGCCGCATGCAGACAGTCCAACACGAAATGCTTCAGGCCCTGCAGGAGGTGCTGGAGCGCATCCAGGTCGGCGCCGGCGCACGCGCCGCCTTTGAGTCGCCCAAGGTGGCGGCCCACGGCGATCTGGCCATGACAGTGGCCATGCAACTTGCTAAGCCGCTGCGTCAGGCCCCCCGGCTTGTGGCCGAGACCCTGTGCAAGGATCTACGGGCAACAGCCGCTTTTGAGCGATGGGTCGAGTCGCTGGAAATTGCCGGGCCAGGTTTCATCAATATCAAGCTCAAGCCCGCCGCCAAGCAACAGGTAGTGCGCGAGGTGCTTGAGCATGGTGATTATTTCGGCCAGCTTCCCGCCAACGGCCAACGTCTGATGGTCGAATTTGTTTCGGCCAATCCTACCGGCCCCCTACATGTGGGGCATGGCCGCCAGGCTGCTTTGGGCGATGCCATTTGCAACCTGTATGCCACCCAGGGCTGGGAGGTGTACCGCGAGTTCTATTACAACGACGCCGGTGTCCAGATCAATACCCTGGCGCTCAGTGTGCAGGCTCGTGCCCGAGGCTTCAAACCTGGTGACGCTCAGTGGCCCGAGGCCGCCTACAACGGTGACTATATTGGCGACATTGCAGCCGATTTCATGGCTAGAAAGACCGTCAGATCAGATGACCGCGAGTTCACGGCCAGTGGCGACGCGCAGGACCTCGATGGCATGCGACTGTTTGCTGTGGCCTACCTGCGTCATGAGCAGGATCTGGATCTCAAGGCATTTGCCGTTCGGTTCGACAACTACTACCTTGAGTCCAGCCTCTACACCAGCGGACGGGTTGACGCGGCGGTCGAGCAGTTGCGGGGGGCCGGCAAAACCTATGAGCATGATGGCGCGCTGTGGTTGCGCACCACCGACTATGGGGACGACAAGGATCGCGTCATGCGTAAGGGCGATGGCAGCTATACCTACTTTGTGCCCGATGTGGCCTACCACATCAGCAAATGGGAGCGCGGCTTTCACAAGGTGGTCAACATCCAGGGTACCGACCATCACGGCACCATCGCGCGCGTTCGCGCCGGCCTGCAAGGGCTTGGTAAGGGTATACCGCAAGGGTTCCCGGACTATGTGTTACACACCATGGTGCGGGTGATGCGGGGCGGGCAGGAGGTGAAAATCTCAAAGCGCGCGGGCAGTTATGTCACCTTGCGTGACCTGATTGACTGGACCAGCAAAGATGCGGTGCGTTTCTTCCTGCTCAGTCGCAAGCCCGATACGGAATACACCTTCGATGTGGACCTGGCCATACAGAAAAACAATGACAATCCGGTCTACTATGTTCAGTATGCCCATGCACGTATTTGCTCGGTGCTGGCCGCCTGGGGGGGTGAGCGCGGCAGCCTGATGGGTGCCGACCTGTCCCCGCTGCACAGCCCGGCGGCTCTGGCTCTGATGCTGCAACTGGCCAAGTACCCTGCCATGCTGAGTGAGGCCGCCCAGGACTTCGCGCCCCACGATGTGACCTTCTACCTGCGCGATCTGGCTGCCAGCTACCACAGCTATTACGATGCCGAACGAATTCTGGTGGAAGACGAGGCCCTCAAACGAGCACGGCTGGCTCTGGTGGCGGCAACTGCGCAGGTGCTGCACAATGGACTTAAGGTGCTGGGTGTGAGCGCGCCCGAAAAAATGTAGGCGCTGACAAGCGGCTTTGAAATTTGACTGGACAAAGGCAGGGCATGAAGCAACAACATGGTGGAACCCTACTGGGCCTGGCGGTTGGCCTGGTGATTGGCTTGGCCATTGCCCTAGTGGTCGCGGTCTATGTCACCAAGGTGCCGATTCCCTTTGCTTTCAAGGGGCAAAGCCGTACGGTCGAGCAGGACGCTGCCGAAGCCAACAAGAACAAGGGCTGGGACCCCAACGCCCCATTGCAGGGCAAGTCTGCTGCCCAGCCTGCCGAGACCAGGCCTGTAACCGACCAGCCCGTTTCGGCGCCCGCTGACAAGCCCGTGGAAAACAAGCCAGCGGTCTCGGCCGATCCGCTGGGTGATCTGGCCCGTGCCCAGGCGGGTGGTTCGAACGACCCCTTCAATTATTTTGTGCAAATCGGCGCATTCCGTACGCCCGAGGACGCTGAAAAGCAGCGCGCCATGTTGTCCCTCACCGGCGTGCAAGCCAAAGTGATGGAGCGCGAACAATCAGGACGTATGGTGTATCGGGTACGCGTCGGTCCGTTTGAAAGACGCGATGAAGCTGAGAAGGTGATGTCGCGAATCGACGCGGCAGGGCATGAGGCTGCGCTGGTTCGGGTGCAGCGCTAGGAGCGGTATGAAAGACTGGCTACAGAAAGAGAGCTTGACGATGAAACGACGTGAATTTTCCAGGGCAGCGTTTGCGCTGGGGGCGGCTGGCAGTCTGCCTGCCGCCCTGATGGCTCAAGGGGCACAACCGCGTGCCGGCGAGGACTATCTTGTGCTGGACAAACCCGCCCTGGTTGAAGCCGCCAATGACAAGATCGAGGTGGTGGAGTTCTTCTGGTACAGCTGTCCCCACTGCAATGCCTTTGAGCCCACCTTTGCGGCCTGGATCAAGCGGGTGCCCAAGGATGTGGTCGTTCGACGAGTACCGGTTGCCTTTCGTAAAGACTTCGAGGCGCAGCAACGCCTCTACTACACCCTTGAGGCCATGGGCCTGGTCGAGAAGCTGCATGTGAAGGTGTTCTATGCCATCCATGTGGAGCGCATGCGGTTGGATCGGCTGGATGTCATCGCGGACTGGGCTGCCAAGCAAGGCGTGGACAAGGCCCGTTTTAGCGAACAGTTCAACTCGTTTTCTGTGGCCTCCAAAGCCAGCCGCGCGACCCAGCTGCAAAATGCCTACAAGGTCGAAGGGGTACCGTCGCTCGGGGTGGCTGGGCGTTTTTATACCGATGCCACGTATGCCAAAAGCATGGAAAGAGCCTTGCAGGTGGTGGATCATCTGCTCACCAAGGTGCGTGCACGCTGACCCCATCACTGCCCGTCCTTTTCTCTAGGGCTGTAGTGAGTTTGCCTCGCTACAATCTTGGACCATGCCAAGCAAGATGCGTGCCCTCATGAAAAAAGCTTTCATCCCTTTGCTGGCCGCCCTCTTGATGCTGGTGGCCGGCCCGGCACTGGCCGAGAAAGCAGACCGTAACAAGCCGATGAATATCGAATCGGACACCCTGCGCTATGACGATCTCAAGCAGGTCAGTATTTTTACCGGCAATGTGGTGCTCACCAAGGGGACGATCCTGATTCGTGGTGCGCGCATCGAGGTTCGGCAGGACCCCGAAGGGTTTCAGTTTGGCGTCGTCACCGCCGCGCCCGGCCAACTTGCTTTCTTCCGGCAAAAGCGTGAAGGTGTCGATGAGTTTATTGAAGGGGATGGCGAAACCATTGAGTACAACGGCCGAGCCGATACGGTGCGCTTTATCAAGCGGGCCGAAATGCGGCGACTGCGCGGGACCACCCTGGCCGATCAGGTGACGGGTGATGTCATCCAGTACGAGAATGCGACCGATGTATTTTCCGTCGATGGCGGTGCGGCGCGTTCTGGCCAAGGCAAGGGTCGGGTGCGTGCCATGCTGACGCCAAAAACTGCTGATAACACTGTAGCGCCTGTCACGCCCCAACCCAATCTTCGCCAGAGCAAGACACTGGGTGGAAGCCCGAAGTGATCATGGGCCAGCAGAATGCTTTGGGCCAAGCGGTTGATAGCTGTCTCGAGGCGCATCACCTGCGCAAGTTTTACGGTGGCCGGGAGGTCGTCAAGGATGTTTCCCTCTCGGTAAAAAAGGGCGAGGTGGTGGGTCTTCTGGGCCCCAACGGGGCAGGCAAGACAACCTCGTTCTACATGATTGTCGGCTTGGTGCGGGCCAGCGCCGGTGACATTACTATTGACGGCCAGCCGGTTGCGCATATGCCGATTCACCGTCGCGCCCAGCTGGGCCTGAGCTATTTGCCGCAAGAGGCTTCGATCTTTCGGCGCCTCAATGTGGCAGACAATGTGCGTGCCGTGCTTGAGCTGCAACGGGATGCACAGGGCAAGCCCCTGAGCAAACCCCAGCTGGAACAACGGTTGACCCAGTTGTTGCGAGACCTGCGGGTCGATCATCTGCGTGAGTCACCGGCCTTGTCGCTTTCGGGGGGCGAGCGCCGCCGGGTCGAAATTGCCCGCGCATTGGCAACCCAGCCGCGCTTTATTCTGCTGGACGAACCTTTTGCGGGTATCGATCCGATTGCCGTCATAGAAATTCAGCGCATCATCGGTTTTCTGAAGGAGCGCGGCATTGGCGTCCTGATTACGGATCACAATGTGCGCGAGACCCTGGGTATCTGCGACCATGCCTACATCATTAGCGAGGGGCAGGTTCTGGCCATGGGAACGCCGGCCGAAATTGTCAATAACGCGGATGTGCGCCGGGTTTATCTCGGTGAGCACTTCAAGATGTAATGCAGCGACTGTCGCTCAGGGCCTCCCAGCACCTTGCGCTGACTCCGCAATTGCAGCAGTCGATTCGCCTGCTTCAGCTCTCCACCCTTGAGCTGCAGCAGGAAGTTGAGCAAATGCTGATTGACAACCCGTTTCTTGAGGCTGAAACCGACGCCGCGTCAGAAGAGACTTTTGGCCTGAACCGGGCCGATTCCACCCCGGCGGCTGACGATGCCCAGCAGCACGAAGACTGGTTGGCCGATCGCGAGGAGAGCCAGGACAGCGGCGTGGCCGAGAACTGGGAAGGTGATGGTGCGGTGGAAATTGCGCCGGATGACAGCGAATGGGGAGGCGAGGCGCCGGCCAGCAAGGCCTCGAACTCGGAGGAGGCCGATGCTGATGCGGCCGATCTGTCGCGCCCCCATGAGTCGCTGCAGGACTTCCTGACCCGTCAGTCGCTGGCGCTGCGACTTGATGATGTGGACCGTGCGGCATTGAGCTTTCTGATTGGCTCCCTGGATGAAGACGGCTACCTGAGCGAAGCCCCTGAAGCCTTGGCGCAGGCGATGGCTGGCGATGATATGCAGGCACAGGAAGAGCTTAGCCACCGCTTCACCGTTGCCTTGGGGCTGCTGCAAAACATGGAGCCGGTTGGCGTGGGAGCGCGGTCACTGGCCGAGTGCCTCACCTTGCAGCTGCAGGCCCTACCTGCTGGGAAAGCCGTATCGGCCGAGCTCAAGGCCCTGGCCTGCTGCCTGTGTGCCCAGCCCTTGGAGCATCTGGCCCGCCGTGATGCACGCCGACTGGCCTTGGCATGCAGCAGCAGCGAAGAGCCGGTTCGTCAGGCGCTGGGACTGATTGCCAGGCTGGAGCCTAAACCGGGCCGACGTTTTGCCGATGTGGAGCACAACATTGTTGTGCCGGATGTTCTGGTGTCACGCCGCGGCAGCGGGGCGCAAAGTCGTTTTCGGGTGCAAATCAATCCGGATGTGATGCCAAGGCTTCGCGTACACGAACTTTATGCCCAGGCCCTCAAGGGCCACAAGGCCAAGGAGGGGCCATCGGCTGCGCTGCATCAGAGGTTGCAGGAGGCGCGCTGGTTCATCAAAAACCTGCAACAGCGCTTTGACACCATATTGCGGGTCAGCCAGGCGATTGTTGAGCGGCAAAAAAACTTTTTTCTGCATGGAGAACTGGCCATGCGCCCGCTGGTCTTGCGAGAAATTGCCGAGGAACTGAGCCTGCATGAGTCAACCATCAGCCGTGTCACAACAGCCAAGTACATGGCGACGCCTTTTGGAACCTTTGAGCTCAAGTATTTCTTTGGTTCCGGGCTAGGCACCGAGACCGGAGGCAGTGCGTCCAGCACGGCGGTGCGCGCACTGATCCGCCAGCTCATTGGCGCAGAAAATCCGAAAAAACCCCTGTCTGACAACCAGCTCTCGGCCATGCTCAAGGAGCAGGGCATCGAATGTGCCCGACGCACTGTGGCCAAATACCGTGAGGCGCTCAAGATCGCGCCGGCTAATTTGCGCAACTCCTTGTGACTTCACTTCAATTGTTTTTGCCCTGCGCGGCTGGCGCAGAAAGTTATCTGGCCCACGAGGTACAACGAATCCTTGCTTGCTCACCCCAGGATGTGCGGCAGCTGCGTGGGGGCGTTCAGCTCACGGCGGCCTGGACCGATGCATTGCGGCTGAACCTGCACAGTCGACTGGCCCAGCGGGTGCTGGTGCAATTGGTACAGGCGCCTTACCAAAGCGAGCAGCATTTGTATGACGCGGCCTTTGCCGTGCCGTGGGAGCTCTGGTTCACGCATCGGCAAAGCATCAAGGTCGAAATCACCGCCCAGCACAGCCCCTTGCGCAGCTTGAACTTCGCGGCACTCAAGATCAAGGATGCCGTGTGTGACCGCTTCCGTGACATTCAGGGGGCACGGCCCAATGTGGACACCCAGCATCCAGATGTCCGCTTGTATGCGCACCTCACCAGCGATCGCCTGACGCTGTATATCGACACATCGGGTGAGCCCCTGTTCAAGCGCGGCTGGCGTGTTGACAAGGGAGACGCGCCGCTCAAGGAAACCTTGGCAGCTGCCATGCTGGCCGCCAGTGGCTGGGCCGACTCGACGACACCACGACGGCCCTTGTATGACCCCTGTTGTGGCAGCGGCACCATCGCCATTGAGGCGGCGCAAATCGCTTGCGAGATGGCCCCAGGGTTGCAGCGCCATTTTGGCTTTGAAAAGCTCTTGCCTTTCGAGACTGCAGAATGGCAAGCCCTCAAAGTGGATGCAGCTTCCAGGGTCAAGCGATTCAGCCAGCCCCTGGTGTTTGGCAGTGATGTGTCGCACCGGATGGTTGATTTTGCGCAGCGCAATGCCGAGCGCGCTGGTGTTTCTGCCGTGGTGCAGTTTCGTGGGGGGGATGCCCTGCAGCGCATGCCCCCCACCGAGCAGTCTGGGTTGATGCTGGTCAATCCGCCCTATGGGGAGCGCATTGAAGCCGGCGGCTTTGCCGGTCGGGGCCGTTTTGGAGCGCGCGAGTTACCGCAAACCCAGCAGGACGGTGATTTCTTCGACAAGCTGGCGGCCCATTGGAAAAAGAACTATGCCGGCTGGACCGCCTGGGTGCTGAGCCCAGACCAGAAATTGCCAGGCAAGATGCGACTGAAGGCCACGCGCCGCGTGCCTATGTGGAATGGGCCCCTGGAATGCCGCCTGTTCCGCTTTGACCTGGTGGCTGGAAAAATGGCCGGGCCAACCCTGTCTCACGAAAGCCATGAGCCCTGAGCGGCTTGCCGCTGGCACTCCGCTAACAGGACACGCCACCGTGCTGGATACCAATGTCGTGCTTGACTTGCTGGTGTTTGGTGATAAATCGACAGATGCGCTCAAACAGATGCTGGCCCTGGGGCGCCTTCGTTGGCTGGCCACTTCGGCCATGCGCCAGGAACTGGCGCGGGTACTTGCTTACCCGCAGATCGAAAGACGACTGGCCGAGCCGGGGCTGGCAGCGCAAACCGTGTTAAACCTTTTTGACAGGCAATCCCAAGCTGTACCCGCTGCGCCACGGGCCCCACTGACTTGCGAAGACCCGGATGACCAGATGTTCGTTGATCTGGCGGTGGCTAATCGCTGCCTTTTGATCAGCAAGGACCAGGCAGTGCTGAAGCTCAAAAGACATCTTCTGAGTTATGGTGTGCAGGTCACTAGCGCCGAGCCGAGCGATTGGGCTGATTTTTTGAAGGCTAACCATGGATAAAGCAAATGACCACCCCAGATGACGCACCAGGCATTCAAGCCATGGCCCCGCAAGACTTTGATGAACTTGAAGCCCTGCTCGACGATATGCGTACTCGCAATGAGGGCGTCCCGCAATGGGAGTTTTGCGAAGGCTTCATGGCGGCCCTGATCTGCTGCCGCCGGCTCATCATGCCAAGCGAATACTTTCCTGTGCTGTTGGGCGATGGCGATGCGGACCTGTCGGGAGTTTTTGCCGATGCTGAACAGACCAACCGTTTCATGGCGCTGTGGATGCAACGTTGGAACGAGGTGGCCGCAGCCCTGAATAACGAGGAGGTGGAAGCGTTGGACGATCCGGCCTGTTACCACCCTGAGGTGCTCGATGTGCGGGGCGCCGTGGCTGCCCTGCCTGAGGCTGAGCAGGCCAAAATTGAAGGCGAACCCCTACCGTCCTTTGCCCAGATCTGGGCGATGGGTTTCATGGAGGCGGTTCAGAGTTGGCCTGATGAATGGCGTGCGCCGCGCGGCGACAAGGAGAGTGCCGAGTGGCTCGACGAGGCGCTTCAGGCCATCTCCAGCCTGATGGAAGATGACCAGGGCACACCGGAAATTTCGCCACTCAGCGATGACACGCCACCTTCACTCAGCACGCAGCGGCTGGAAGATTTTGGCGCTGCCATCTGGGCGGTCTATGAGCTGCGTGAACTCTGGCGCAGTGTGGGCCCACGCGTGGCGACCGTTCGCAAGGAGACCTCGCTTGGGCGTAATGATCTGTGCCACTGCGGCAGCGGTAAAAAATACAAGAAGTGCCATGGCGCCAACTGAGCGCTCTGGCCCTTCAGCGAAAAAAGGCCTGTAGGGCGCTCGCTGTTTGCTCGGCTTGTTCTTCAGGGATGAAGTGGCCAGCCGCAAGCGTGTGGCCTTCGACCCGGCCCCAGCACTGGGCCTGCCACAACTCGATAGGCTTGAAGAGCTTGTTCACCACGCCACGCTCGCCCCACAGCACCAGCAGATCGCAGCCCACCTTGTCGCCGGCGGCTCTGCTTGCCCGGTCGTGATCCAAATCGATGCCGGCGCTGGCACGGTAGTCCTCGCAGGCGCCGTGGATGGCGCTCGGATTGCAAAAGCAGCGCTCATAGTCAGCCAGTGCCTGCGGCTCCAGAAAATCCAGCCCTTTACCGCCCCAGCCAGCCAGCTTGAGGTGCAGGTAATCGCGAGCGCAGGCCCCGATCATTTTTTCTGGCAGTGGCCACGGTTGAATCAGATGAAACCAGTGGTAGTAGGCGCGAGCAAACACCATGTCGGTAGCGTTGTACATGTCTAGCGTCGGGGCAATGTCGATGACACACAGCTTTTTCACCTTTTCAGGGTGGTCCAGCGCCATCCGATGGGCCACCCGCCCCCCGCGGTCGTGACCGCAGACAAAAAATTCTGGGCAACCCAGCAGGTCCATCACATCCACCAGATCCTGGGCCATGGTGCGCTTGCTGTAATTGGCATGGTCAGGCAGGCCCGCAGGCTTGGCCGAGTCGCCGTAACCGCGCAGGTCAGGCATGACCAACCAGTAATCCCTGGAGAGTTGCGATGCGACCCGATGCCACATCGCATGGCTTTGCGGAAACCCGTGAACCAACAGCAGCGCGGGTTTGTCAGCACGGGGGGTGGCTGGAATCCGTGCATGGATTTCAACCCCGTTGACTGAAAAACGACGCGCTTCAAACCCCTTGAACCAGCTCATTGAAGAATCTCCATCAGGCGTGACAAGGCATGCTGAACCGTGGCGGCACGCACAGTGGCGCGGTCGCCCGGAAACCAGATTTTTTCAGCCCAGATTTTTTCTTGCTTTGCAAAGCCAAACCATACGGTGCCAACCGGCTTGTCTGGACTGCCACCACTGGGCCCAGCGATGCCAGTGACCGCCACGGTCACCTGGGCGCGGGAGTGGGTTTGGGCGCCGCGCGCCATGGCGCGGACCACGGCTTCGCTGACAGCTCCATGTTGCTCAATCAGATCCGCTGCAACTCCCAGCATGCTGGTCTTGGCCTGGTTTGAGTAGGTCACAAAGCCGCAATCAAACCAGTCGCTAGAGCCACTGAGGTCGGTGCAGGCTGCTGCAATCATCCCTCCGGTACAGCTTTCGGCCGTGGCCAGCAGCCACTGATGCTGTCGCATCAGATCGGCCAGCTGATGGATCGGCGCCAGTTTGTCGGTAGGGCTCATGGCCAACTTATTTTCCATAGTGCCATGATCAGCAGTGTGCAACCGGCAGCCACCAGATCATCCAACAGGATGCCCAGCCCGGCACGAGGCCATTGGGAAAGGCCTGACATAAAGTCTTTTTTGTGAAAAAGCTGATCAGCCCAGCCAATCGGGCCGGGCTTGAGCGCATCGAGCAAGCGAAACAGCACAAAGGCGACTGCTTGCTCCGGCAGTGAGGCAGGCATCAGCAGCCACAGTATCAGCCAGAATGCAATCACCTCGTCCCAGACGACCTGCCCCGGGTCAGGCCTTTGCATATTGCGGGCCGTGACACTGCAAGCCCACCAGCCCACCAGCAGCGCCAACGCCAGCAACACCGCCCAGCGTTGATCGTTCATCCAGGGTTCCAGTGCCAAGAAGGCCAGCCAGGCCCAGGCTGTGCCCACTGTGCCCGGCGCCTTGGGACTGAGTCCCGAACCAAAGCCCAGCGCCAGCAGGTGCGCCGGATGGGCCAGCATGAATTGGGCGCCAACCCTGGGGCTAGGTTCTTGAGAGGGCGTGTTCATGCAAAGTGATCAAACGAGGCGAAGTTTCCGTGGATGGGCTGTCCTGCCGCATCAAGCAGCCGCAAGCCTGGCGTCGCATCGATTCGGCCGATACAGGTGACCGGGGTGCCGGTCTGGCTGGCAGCACTTGCCACCAGATGACTGGCAGAAGCCGGGGCGGTGAACAAAAGCTCGTAGTCGTCACCTCCAGTCAGGACATGGTGGAGCCGCTCTTGTCCCGTTATTTCGGTGCAGCGCATAAGCGCTTTGATGGCTTGCGCTTCAAGCGTCGCTCCCGTGCTTGAGGCCTTGAGAATATGGTTGAGGTCGCCCATCAGACCATCGCTGATGTCGATGGCGGCACTGGCAACGCCACGCAAGGCCAGACCCAGGGCAACGCGCGGGCTGGGCCATTCCAGCCGCTGCCGGGCGGCACTCAGCGCCCCGGGGGTGAGGCTTGTAAGGTGATCCAGTCTGCCTTGCAGCGCAAAAAGAGCCAGTCGGGCGTCACCGAGCGAGCCGGAAACCCAGATTAAGTCACCAGACTTGGCGCCAGAGCGCAGGAGCGCCTGACCAGAGGGCACTTCACCAAACACGGTGATGCAAATGGTCAGGGGGCCACGGGTGGTGTCGCCGCCAATCAGCGGGCAATGATGGGCATCTGCCAGTTCAAACAAGCCCCGGGAAAAGCCTGATAGCCAGCCGGGATCAGCAGCAGGCAGGGCCAAGGCGAGGTTGAACCCGATCGGGCGTGCGCCGCAGGCGGCCAGATCGCTCAGGTTGACGGCCAGCGCCTTGTGCCCGAGCGAGTCCGCAGCAACATCTGCAAAAAAATGCTGGCCCTGCACCAGCATGTCACAGGAGATCGCTAGCTCGGTGCCGGGCCTGGTTCGTAGCAAGGCGCAGTCGTCACCTATACCCAGTGCCAGGTGCGACCCCGAGTTGTTCTCAGGCCGCTGAAAGTATCTGGCAATCAGTTCGAATTCGCCAAGGGCCATGGGCGCGCCCACATCAATGCAAGGTTCGCTTGCTGGTGTCACCACCGAGGCTTAGGGCATCGAGGACAAACATGGGGATATCCACATCAAAACGCTCACCGTCTTCTGCCACAAAAAAGTAACTTCCATGCATGGTGCCAGTGGGAGTCCGCAGGCGGGTGCCACTGGTGTACTCAAAGGTCTCACCGGGCTGCAACAGAGGTTGTTGCCCTACCACCCCCAGGCCCTTGATGCGCTCGGTGTTGCCGTGGGCATCGTTCACATTCCACTGACGCGAGATCAGCTGGGCTGCTACGTCGCCCTGGTTGCTCACAGTCACTGTGTAGGCAAAGGCATAGAGCTTTTGCTCCGGCCTAGATTGTTCGGCCAGATGGCGCGGTTGAACTTCAACATGAATCTGATACTTGGCCATGATGTGGCTTATGCGTGGACAATCCCTTATCCTAAGGCGAAAATAGCCCCATGAGCACCACCTACCGTATTGCCCCCTCGATTCTTTCAGCCGATTTTGCCCGCCTGGGCGAGGAGGTGCGAGATGTCATCGCCGCTGGCGCCGACTGGATTCACTTCGATGTGATGGATAACCACTATGTGCCCAACCTGACATTCGGCCCGATGGTCTGTCAGGCGCTCAAATCCCATGCCAAAACCCCGACGGGTAAGCCGGTGCCAATTGATGTACACCTGATGATCTCCCCAGTGGATGCGCTGGCGGGGGCATTCATTGATGCCGGTGCCGATCTGGTCAGCTTTCACCCGGACGCTTCCACCCATGTCCATCGCAGCATTCAGGCCATCAAGGCACGCGGCTGCCAGGCCGGCTTGGTGTTCAATCCGGCCGAACCGCTGGATGTGCTGGACTGGGTGATTGACGATCTGGACCTGATCCTGATCATGAGTGTCAACCCAGGCTTTGGCGGTCAGAGCTTTATCGACAGCGCTTTACGCAAGGTGGAGGACGCACGCCAACGCATCCAGGCCAGTGGCCGGGATATTCGCCTGGAAGTGGACGGCGGCATCAAGGCCGACAACATCCGTCGCGTCGCCGATGCAGGCGCCGACACCTTTGTGGCTGGCAGCGCCATCTTTGGCAAGCCGGACTATCGGGCCGTTATCGATGCCATGCGCAAGGCCCTGGCCTGAAGCCCCCGGCAATTGCAATACACTTGGCTCATGTTCATTCATCGCACCCACATCACAGGTTGCAGTGACCGGGGAGCCTGGCCCTGGCGCCGCTGCCGCCGCGCAGGCGCTTAGCCTAAGCTTTGGTTGCCCCCAAGCGGGGCGAGCCCCGATGAATTTCATGAACCAAGACCGGCACCAAAGGCCGGTGCAAATTGGAATGATTCCCTGTGATGACCGAAACTGAATTCAACGCGTTGGCCCAACAGGGTTACAACCGTATTCCCCTGCAAGCCCAGGCATTCGCGGATCTGGAGACACCACTTTCGCTCTATCTCAAACTCGCGTTTGTGCAGGATGGCGGGCGCCATTCTTTTCTGCTTGAGTCGGTGGTGGGCGGCGAGCGCTTTGGCCGCTACAGCTTTATTGGCCTGCCGGCACGCACGCTGCTTCGGGCCAGCGGGTTTGGCGAACAGGCGCGCACCGAGGTGGTGACCGATGGCGTCGTGGTTGAGACGGCTGGGGGCAACCCGCTGGACTTCATCACCACCTACCAACAGCGTTTCAAAGTCGCTTTGCAGCCGGGCTTGCCCCGATTCTGCGGCGGGCTGGCCGGTTATTTTGGTTATGACACGGTACGTCATATCGAGAAAAAGTTGGCTCGCTCCTGCCCGCCCGACACCCTGGGCTGCCCCGATATCCTGCTGCTTCAATGCGAAGAGTTGGCGGTGATCGACAACCTGTCAGGCATGCTGCACCTGATTGTTTATGCGGATCCGGCCCAGCCAGAGGCCTACACACTGGCGCAGGCTAGGCTACAGGCTTTGCGCGAGCGACTGAAGGCATCGGTGCAGGCGCCGGCCGTGCTGCCCTCGCCACATGCCCAACAGTACCGGGATTACGCCAAGGATGACTTTCTGGCTGCGGTTGAGCGCGCCAAAGGCCTGATTCAGGCCGGAGATTTCATGCAGATTGTCATGGGCCAGCGCATCAGCAAGCCCTACACGCAGAGCCCGCTCAGCCTGTACCGGGCCTTGCGCACCCTCAATCCCAGCCCCTATATGTACTACTACCACCTGGGGGATGTGCATGTGGTGGGCTCGTCGCCCGAGATCCTGGTGCGACAGGAAAAACTGGGCACGGGGGCCACTAAGGTCACCATCCGGCCGCTGGCTGGCACCCGTCCGCGCGGTGCCACACTTGAAGCTGACAAGGCGGCGGAGCTCGAACTGCTGGCCGACCCCAAGGAGCGGGCCGAGCATGTAATGTTGATTGACTTGGCGCGCAACGACATTGGCCGAATTGCCAAGATCGGCAGTGTCAAGGTCACCGAAGCGTTTGCGGTGGAACGCTACAGCCATGTGATGCACATTGTGAGCAATGTGGAGGGCGAGCTGATCGATGGCATGGGCAATATGGATGTGCTGCGCGCCACTTTTCCGGCCGGCACCCTCAGTGGCGCCCCCAAGGTGCATGCGATGGAACTGATCGATCAGCTGGAGCCGGTCAAGCGCGGCATCTACGGGGGGGCCTGCGGCTACCTGAGCTATGCCGGGGATATGGACGTGGCTATTGCCATTCGCACAGGCATTATCAAGGACGGCATGCTGCATGTCCAGGCGGCCGCCGGTGTGGTCGCTGATTCGGTCCCAGAGCTGGAATGGCGCGAAACCGAAGCCAAGGCGCGCGCGGTCTTGCGCGCCAGCGAGCTGGTCGAGGAGGGCTTGGAATGAACACCACCGGGTCGTCCCAAGGCGCGCTGCCCCCCTCAGGGGGCAGCGCTGCAAACGTAGCGACAAGCATGGGGGCCGTATGAAAGTCCTGATGATCGACAACTACGACAGCTTCACCTACAACATTGTTCAGTACTTCGGAGAGCTGGGTGCCCAGGTGCAGGTGCACCGCAATGATGAAATTTCGGTCGAGGCGGTTGAGGCCCTGCAACTGGCGGGGAAGGTCGATCGGCTGGTCATTTCGCCAGGGCCCTGCTCGCCGGCCGAAGCGGGTATTTCGGTGGCGGCCATCCGCCACTTCGCTGGCAAGTTGCCGATTTTGGGGGTGTGCTTGGGACACCAGAGCATTGGCGCGGCTTTTGGCGGCAAGATTGTGCGTGCCCAGCAACTCATGCATGGAAAAACCAGCCAGATTACCACCACCCAGGAGGGTGTGTTTGCCGGCTTACCCAGGCAGTTCACTGTCAACCGCTATCACTCGTTGGCCATTGACCGTGCGGCTTGTCCGTCGCAACTCACTGTAACCGCCTGGACAGACGATGGTGAGATCATGGGCATCAAGCACAACACGCTGCCCATCGAAGGTGTTCAATTTCATCCGGAATCCATCCTGACCGAACATGGCCACGCCATGTTGAAGAATTTTCTTGACCAGGCTTAAGGAAGACCCTATGACCCATGCCCATCTGATCACCCCCCAAGAGGCGCTGCAGCGTGTCATCGAACACCGTGAAATTTTTCATGACGAGATGTTGCATCTCATGCGACTGATCATGGGTGGTGAGATGTCGCCAGTGCTGATGGGCGCACTGATCACGGGTTTGCGGGTCAAGAAAGAGACGATTGGTGAAATTACGGCCGCTGCCCAGGTGATGCGCGAATTTTCGACCAAGGTGCAGGTTGCGGATCGGTCGAATCTGGTCGATATTGTGGGCACCGGCGGTGATGGCGCCCACACTTTCAACATTTCGACTTGCGCCATGTTTGTTGCCGCAGCGGCTGGCGCCAAGGTCAGCAAGCACGGTGGGCGCAGTGTTTCCAGCAAGAGCGGCAGCGCCGATGTGATGGAGTCGCTAGGAGTCAACATCAACCTCAAGCCCGAGGCGATCGCCCAGTGTGTGGTCGAGACGGGCGTGGGCTTCATGTTTGCTCCCAACCATCACCCGGCCATGAAGAATGTGGCGCCGATCCGGCGTGAGCTGGGCATCAAAACAATCTTCAACATACTTGGGCCATTGACCAACCCGGCGGCAGCCCCCAACATTCTGATGGGTGTGTTTCATCCGGATCTGGTTGGCATTCAGGTGCGCGCCCTACAGCGGCTGGGCACTGAACACGCGGTGGTGGTGCATGGCAAGGACGGCATGGACGAGATCAGCCTGGGCGCGGCCACCCTGGTCGGCGAGTTGAAAAATGGTGAGATCAGCGAATATGAAATCCATCCGGAGGATTTCGGCTTGGCCATGGCCAGCACCCGTCTGATTCAGGTAGAAACCCCTGAACAATCGCGTGACATGCTGTTGTCGGTGCTCGAGGGCCGACCTGGTGTGCCCAGCGATATCGTTGCGCTGAATGCCGGGGTGGCGCTTTATGCCGCCAATGTGGCTGACAGCATGGCCGCTGGCGTTGCCTTGGCGCGCGAGGTGATTGCTTCAGGGGCCGCCAAGGCCAAGCTGGATCAGCTGGTGACAGTGGCCCATCGCCTGGGCCAGGCATGATGAGATTGGGTGGCCAGCAGATGAGGAGTTTTTTTGGCTGGTCCAAGAGGCAGAATGCCGGCAAAGCTAGGTCTGATCGGCCCAATGATGGAAAGGCCGGCCCCGCGGCCGGCAGTACAACATGAGTGACATTCTGAACAAGATCGTGGCCGTCAAGCGTGAAGAAATCGCTGCGGCTGTCAAGAAAAAGTCCTTGATCGAGATGCGGGCCGATGCCGAATCTCGCCTGCTGACCCGGGATTTCGTTGCTGCCCTGCGGGCCAAGATCGAGGCGGGTCAGGCGGCGGTGATTGCAGAAATCAAGAAGGCCAGCCCGAGCAAGGGGGTGCTGCGGGAAGACTTCATACCCGCCGACATTGCCCAAAGCTACGCCCAGGGCAACGGCATTCTGAGTGCAGCCTGCCTGTCGGTTCTGACCGACCGCCAGTTTTTTCAGGGGCAACCCGATTACCTCAAGCAGGCCCGCGCCTCCTGCAGCCTGCCAGTGCTGCGCAAGGATTTCATGGTCGACCCCTACCAAATTTACGAATCCCGCGCCATGGGGGCTGACGCCATCTTGCTGATCGCGGCCTGCCTGGAAGATGCCCAGATGGCCGAGCTGGAGTCGATTGCGCTGGCCTTGGGCATGGCCGTTCTGGTCGAGGTGCACGACGGGGCCGAGCTGGAACGCGCCCTTCGGCTCAAGACCCCGCTGGTGGGCATCAACAACCGTAATTTGCGTACCTTCGAGGTGACCCTCGACACCACCCTGTCCTTGCTGCCCCAGGTGCCGGCTGATCGCCTGCTGATCACCGAAAGCGGCATTCTGGGTCGTGCGGATGTGGAGCGCATGCGCACAGCGGGGGTGCATGCCTTTCTGGTGGGCGAGGCTTTTATGCGCGCGCCCGACCCCGGTCTGGCTTTGGCGGACCTGTTTGCCTGAACTGCGGGGGATGGGCTCATGACGCAGGCGCGGCTGGATCTGGGGCCGGCCGAGGCGCCCGCCCTCAGCCGCTGGGCGCCTGCGGAGTGGCCGGTGGCGGCGGACTGGCAGGAGCTGCTGGCTGGCTTCTGGCGTTCGGCGCCGGCCGAGCAGCTGGCCTGCCACCTGCAAGACCGGCTCGCTGCCGGCGCCCGCATCTACCCCGCTGCGCCCCTTCACGCTCTGGCGCTGACCCCTCTGGCCGAGGTGCGAGTCCTGATTTTGGGTCAGGATCCCTACCATGGGCCCGGGCAAGCCCATGGTCTGGCCTTCTCGGTGCAGCCCGGGACCAAACCACCGCCGTCTCTGCGCAATATTTTCAAGGAGCTGGCGCGCGACCCGCTGATTCGCCGCAAGCCCGACCTGCTGGACGGCTCCCTGATGCGGTGGGCCCATCAGGGGGTCTTGCTGCTCAACACCTGCCTGACCGTCGAAGACGGCCAGCCCGGCGCCCACGCAAAGATAGGTTGGGAAGTGCTTACTGACGAAATAATTATTGCCCTGTCGAAAAAAATAAAGCCTATGGTGTTTATGTTGTGGGGTGCGCAGGCTCAAAAAAAGGCAGTGCTGATTGAGCAATCGAGCTGCTCGAAACATCTGGTGCTGCAGGCCAACCATCCCTCGCCCCTGTCGGCCATGCGTGGTCCCAGCCCCTTTTTGGGGTGCGGACACTTCAGTCTGGCCAACGCCTTTTTGCGTGAGCACCAGACCCAAGCGATCAACTGGTAAGCCGTAATGGTTGAGCCGTAATTGGTAATACCTAAAAAGGTAGTTGGTCTGTCCGCTGTTAGTTATTAAAAGGTCGCCAGGTTCTGGTCAACGCTGGCACAGGGCTCAACCAGGCCCACTGACGTGCGGATGAAAGCCAAAAGGCGCCTGTTTCATGGCATAATGATGGGTTCATCTGTCGGAGAGGTGGCCGAGTGGTTAATGGCAGCAGACTGTAAATCTGCCGGTTTACACC
>JAFMFB010000064.1 GCA_017856435.1 Burkholderiaceae bacterium | reverse complement strand
GCTGAAGAGCCACCCCATGAGCACTGATTTCGCCCTGGCGGTGGAACGCGCCCTGCCCCAACTGCACAGCCCGATGCCAGAACGCACCGGCACGCTGGTGCGGCTGGTGGGCATGCGGCTGGAAGCCCGGGGCATCATGGCGCCGATTGGGTCGTGCTGCGAGATCAGCTCCGGCGATGGCCAGTCGATCCTGGCCGAGGTGGTGGGCTTCAACGACAAAACCCTTTACCTAATGCCGCTGCAAGAGCCGGTAGGTCTGGCGCCGGGTGCCATGGTCAGGCCCATGCTGGACCAGGGCAGTGTCTGCCTGGGCCCTGAATTGCTGGGCCGGGTCATCGATGGCCGTGGCCAACCGCTGGACAACAAGCCGCCACCGCGCTGCGAAAGCCGCCTCAGCCTCTTGGGCCTACCGATCAACCCGATGGAACGCGGCCCGATTGACAGCGTGCTGGATGTGGGCATCAAGGCCATCAACGGGGTCATGACCCTGGGCCGCGGTCAGCGCGTAGGGCTGGTGGCCGGATCGGGCGTGGGCAAGAGTGTCTTGCTGGGCATGATGGCCCGTTACACCAAGGCTGACGTGGTGGTGATCGGACTGATTGGCGAACGCGGCCGTGAGGTGCAGGAGTTCATCCAGGAAACCCTGGGGCCGGAAGGTCTGGCCAAATCGGTGGTGATTGCCGCGCCTGCCAATGTGTCACCGGTACTGCGCCTGAAGTCAGCCCACCTGACCCATGTGGTGGCCGAGTATTTCCGCGACCAGGGCCTGGATGTGCTGATGCTGGTGGACAGTCTGACCCGGGTAGCCCATGCCCAGCGCGAAATCGGGCTGGCTATAGGCGAGCCGCCTACCTCCAAAGGCTATCCGCCCTCTGTTTTTGCCCTGCTACCCAGCCTGATCGAGCGCGCCGGTGTCGGGCGGCACGGCCATGGCTCGATCACCGCGATATACACCGTACTGGCCGAGGGCGATGACCAGAACGATCCGATTGTGGACATTGCGCGCGCCTCACTGGACGGGCAGGTGATTCTGTCGCGCAAACTGGCCGATGCCGCCCACTACCCGGCGATTGACCTGAACGGCTCGATCTCACGGGTGATGCAAAACCTGATCAGCCCGGACGACGTGAAACTGGCCAACAAGTTCAGGCGCCTGTGGTCGCTCTACCAGCAGAACGAGGACCTGATCCAGGTGGGCGCCTATGAGGCGGGCAGCAACCTGCAGCTCGATGAGGCGATTCGCTTGCGCGACAGCATGGAAGCATTTTTGTGTCAGGGCATGCACGAGGGACTGGACGAAGCCAGCACCCGCGAGCAACTGCGCAGCATGTTGTCATGAACAACGCGGTCCAGGCCCGCCCCTGCTGGTCCCTGCTGGCCAACAAGGCCGAGGAGCAGCTGGACCTGATCCGACAGGAGATGGTGCAGACCAACCACCGGCTGCAACAGCTGCAATCAAGTCAGCAGCGGCTGCAAGGCATGTACGACGAATACTGCCAGCAGCACAACCAGCCCGGCAGCCAGAGCCAGGGCATGCGCCAGGCCATGGGGCAACGGCAGTTCATGTCGCAGCTGCTCAGCCTTTTGGAGCGGGTGGCCATGGACCTTGCCCACACCCGAAATCTGCTGGACGCCTACAAGGAACGCATGATCGCCACCGAAAAGGAGCGCATCAAGATGCGCACCCTGGCCGACAAGAACCAGATGGAACTACAAGCACAAGCGAATCGGCGCGAGCAACGTAGCCTGGATGAAGTCGGTCTGATGCAATTCAACCGACAGGCTGCCACATGAGATCAGCACACGAATTTCATGATGACCACCAGGGGCGTGCCCGGCGGTATGGCCTGGGCCTCGCGCCAGATGCCCTGGGTGTCAATCACCTCACCTTGAGCCATGGGCCCGCTGTGCATGCTGTACTGCCGCATCAGCACCGTATGTTCACGGCAGTTGAATTCCATATTGGTTCGGGTGGAACGGTAGGACGCACCCCGCTTGGTGGTCTGGGGGCTGCTGTAGTCCATGATCGACCACACGGTGCGGATGGAGCCGTTGCGCTTGATGTTTTCGGTGTCCACATAGTAGGTGGCCGTGCCAGTGTTGCCCAGGGCCTTCATCTCGGCCTGGACCGGGGTTACCAAGGCCGAGAGAAAGAACAGGCCGGCCAAGGTGCGGGCCAGCGTTGTGGAATAGGGTTTCATGTTTGACATGGCTGATACGGCAGATTCAGTTTAAAGAATTGACAGTAAGTTGAGCGATGCACCAAGGATAACAACTTCAACAGAAATTGAAAGAGCCGATCTCATCATGATGGTTTTACTGAATCGGACAGGCTGGCTCACAGGGGCCAGGCCAAGGCCGTAAAGTTTTCAGACCTGGTGCCGAGTCCATGAATGAGCCCATATTGAGTTGAACCCTATGAAAAAAACCCTTGCCATCATTGTTTTGCTGCTGGCCGCGATTGGCGCCGGGGCTTTTGCTTTTATGCAATGGAAAGCCAATTCGGGCGCCAAGGCGGAAATCACCGAGCTCACCGAGAAAGCAGCCGAGTCTGAAAAAAAGCAGGAAGAAGCCGAGAAATCCCTGGCCGAAGTCAAGGAACAACTGGCCCCGCTGCAACTCACGGCCCAACAGATGGAGGCCGTCAAAGCCGCCTTCAGCAACGGTGTCACCCTCAAGGACCTGGAGGCCGCCTACGCCAAGGACAAGAACCTGTCAGCCGAACGGCTCTTGGGGCTGGCTGGCGTGCGTCTGCTGACCAAGGGCAACCAGGACCCCGCCACGCTAAGCGCCTTTGAAAAAGCGCTGGAGATGACCGACTGGACCAAGCAGCAAAAAGTGATTTGCGCGGCTCAGTATGCCTTGGCTTCGGCAGGCAAGCAGATCAAACCCCTGTCCGAATGCGCCATGCCACCTCAAATGGCCAAGGCAGAAGAGGCGTCCAAGGATGGGCATGATGCACAGGCAGGCGCCAAGGATGCCCATGGCAAAGACACCAAGAAGGATGACAAATCAGGTCATGGTAACAAGAAGGTTGTGCACTGGGACTATGAGGGCAGCATGGGCCCGGAGAACTGGGGCAAGGAGTTTCCCAGGTGCGGCCGGGGCAAGGAGCAGTCGCCCCTGGATATCAAGGGGCCTTTCCAGAAAGTGCGTTTCAGCGTGGCGCCTGACTACAAGCCAGGCCCCCTGCGCATCGTGAACAATGGCCACACCATCCAGGTCAACGTCAACCCGGGCAGCAAGCTGCGCATCGATGGTGTGCCCTTCGATCTTTTGCAGTTTCACTTCCACCGCCCCAGCGAAGAGGCCATCAACGGCAAGCGCCAGGCCATGGTGGCGCACTTCGTCCACAAGAGCTCCGATGGTGAGCTCGCCGTATTGGGCGTCTTGCTACAGATGGGCAATGAAAACCCGGCGATCAAGACCCTGTGGGAACATGCCCCCGCCAAGGAGGGCCCAGAGCAACAACCCGAGGGTGTCGCCTTCAATCCGGCCAGCCTGTTGCCGCGTGATCTGGACTTCTACCACTACGACGGATCGCTAACCACGCCGCCCTGTACCGAGAAGGTGAAGTTCTACATCTTGCGCAACATGGCCACAATTTCTTCGGAACAGGTGTCCCAGTTTCCGTTCAAGATGAATGCCCGTCCGCTCCAGCCTCTGAATCAGCGGGTGATCATGGCCAACTAGGCTGGGTGAGCCTAAGAAAATCTACAAGAGATAGGTGCCGGCAAACTGCCGGACCTCCCCGCCCAGGCCGATTTTGAAACGGGCTAAACCGGCGCTGCGCTGAGTATTGACACCTCCCAGGTCAAGCCGCCTGATTCCCTGGGCTTTCAACTCCCGGATGGCACGCCACATCAGCAGGTGGTGGGCGCGCTGCTCGCGCCCCTCGTCATTGCCCCAGCCCACCTGGTAGGTAGCCGTGCTGCCGTGCAGCAGAAAAATCATGCCCGCCACCGGGTTCTTGCCCAGGTCCGAGCGCAGGCCCAGCGTAGTGAGGTGCGGGGTTTTTCGAGCCTGCAGATACACATCAAAAAATGTGCTGGGCAAGCCATCCAGACCGCGTGCCTTGCGCTGCGCCTGCTCGGCATCGAGCAGCCAGCGAAACGACCCCGGTTTGGGCGACATCCGGGCCACTTGCAGCTTGCCCTTCTCGGCACCGTTGAGGCTGTTGCGCCAGTTGCCCTCCAGCCCCGAACGCAGGTCCTCTTCGGTGGGGGTCAGGTCAAGCATGACGGTGGCCGCGCCGGTCATGACACGCCGCCAAGCAGACAGGCCCAGCCCCTGGCTTGCGCTTTCTTCAGGCGTGGTCAACACGCATTTGAACCCGCCCAGCGGCAAGCTCGATTTGATCAGGCGGTAAGCACGGGCCTTGTCGGCAGCATCAAGGTCGTGCAGCCAGACCGGGCCTCGTGAGCACAGCACCAGCGCAGCCATGCCGCCCCAGAACCGCAGGATGAACTGGGCCAGGGCAACGGGCTCGCCGTCCTGCTCAATCACCAGGCGCTCCACCCCAACGCCCAGCATTTTCATGGTGGAGCCATAGGCCCAGTCCTGCTGCAGTGCGGCCCCGACCCGGGCATGGCAGGCGTCCCAGGTGTCAGGTTTGTCAAAGCTCCAGATTGCGCGCATGGCTCGTAGAATAGACGAAAACCAGGTCTAAAAATTGGTCAGCCATCCTTAGCTTTTCCACTAGCCCCGAGGCGCATTCTGTGATCTCCAAATACTTCAAAAAAGTACCGGTGCAGACCATCATGGGCCACCGACTGCCCGAGCCGCGCCCCACCTTGATGGCGGTACTGTGGGTGATGGTGTATCTGGGTCTGCCGGTGTTCGCGCTGGGCGTGCTGCTGGACATCGCCATTCAGGCGATCACCGGAAAATGCACTGGCTTCTGGTGCTGGTTTTTTTAGCCCACCAGCGCTAATTTAGTCGGGCGCCCGGCTGCAAACTACTCAGTGGCTGCGCCAGACGGTCTTGCCACCGCTGACCTTGTCCAGCTGAGCCAGCAGGTCTTCATGCGCTGCAAGCTCCTGTGCGCTGGCAACGAGTACCGGCAACTCGATGCGGCTCAGGTCAACTCTGGTCGCGCCAGCCCCCCCCGCGGCCAGATCGGTCATATCAATTTGCAAGGCATCCTGGCCCCGAGTCAGGTTGATATAAACATCAGCCAGCAACTCGGCATCAAGCAGGGCGCCGTGCAGGGTGCGGCCCGAGTTGTCGACCCCCAGCCGATCGCACAAGGCATCGAGTGAGTTGCGCTTGCCGGGATAGATTTCCTTGGCCATGGCCAGGGTATCGACCACATGGCTGACAAAAGTGGTGAAGGCGGGGTGACCCACCCGCTCGAGCTCCTTGTTCAGAAAGCTCACATCAAAAGCAGCGTTATGAATGATCACCTCGGCCCCACGTAGATAGGCCAGAATGTCTGACACCACTTCGGCAAAACGGGGTTTGTCGCGCAGGAATTCGTTGCTAATGCCGTGCACCCGCAAGGCGTCTTCATGGCTGTCGCGCTCAGGATTGATGTAGAAGTGCAGGTTGTTGCCGGTCAGCTTGCGGTTGAGCAACTCGACACAGCCGATCTCGATGATGCGGTCGCCGTTGTCAGCCGACAGGCCGGTGGTTTCGGTATCCAGAACAATTTGCCGCATCGATGCACTCAGTTAGCAGAGGTGATCAGCTTACACCACTGGCCGGTAATGAAACGCCGAGTCAGTGCTTTTCCTTGGCCAGGTTGATCGAGTACTTGGGAATCTCGACCACCAGGTCCTGCTGGCCGAGGATAGCCTGACAGCTCAGGCGTGACTGCGGCTCCAGCCCCCAGGCCCGGTCCAGCATGTCTTCCTCGTTTTCATCCAGCTCATTGAGCGAGGCAAAACCTTCACGCACCACCACATGGCAGGTGGTGCAGGCGCAGCTCATGTCGCAGGCGTGTTCGATCTCGATGTCATGGTCCAACAGCGCCTCACAGATCGAGGTGCCCGCCGGCGCCTGGATGTGCGCGCCTTCAGGACAGTATTCGGGATGCGGCAGGATCTTGATGGTAGGCATGACGGTTCAGATGGTTTCAATATTCTTGCCAGCCAGCGCTTGCTGGATGCCGCGGTTCATGCGCAGAGCCGCAAAGGGCTCGGTAGCTTTGGCCAGCGCCTCAGTAGCTGCCTCGATGACAGCAGCGTCTTCGGTGCTGCTGGCCATTTGCAGGGCTGACATGAGTTGCCCGATGTCCGAGGCCTCCTGCGCACTGAGCAGATCGCCATCGGCCTGCAAGGCGCTGCGGGTGGCCAGAAGCATCCGGTCGGCATCCACCCTGGCTTCGACCAGGGCGCGGGCGCGCATGTCGGACTCGGCGGTGGAAAAACTCTCCTGCAGCATGCGGGCAATTTGCTCGTCGCCCAGGCCATAGGTGGGCTTCACATCGATATGCGCCTCTACCCCGCTGGTCTGCTCTTTGGCGCTGACTTGCAGCAGGCCGTCAGCGTCGATGGTGAAGGTAACCCGGATGCGCGCGGCCCCCGCGGCCATGGGCGGGATGCCCCGCAATTCAAAGCGGGCCAGGCTGCGGCAATCGGCCACCAGGTCACGCTCGCCCTGCACCACATGCAAGGCCAGCGCGGTCTGGCCGTCCTGGTAGGTGGTGAAGTCCTGAGCCATGGCCACCGGAATGGTCTGGTTGCGCGGCACGATGCGCTCGACCAGACCGCCCATGGTCTCGATGCCCAACGACAGCGGAATCACATCCAACAGCAGCAATTCACCGTTGGGGTTGTTGCCAGCCAGCTGGTTGGCCTGAATGGCTGCCCCCAACGCCACCACCTCATCGGGGTTGAGGTTGGTCAGCGGCTCCAGCCCAAAATACGCGCCCACCTTGCGCCGGATCACCGGCATGCGGGTGGAGCCACCTACCAGCACCACGCCCTGTACCTCATCGACATCGAGGCGGGCATCACGCATGGCCTTGCGCACTGCGCTCAAGGTGCGTGCACTCAGGCTGTCACTTAATTGCTCGAACTCGTCCCGGCTCACAGGCAACTCAATCTGCTGACCAGAACTCAGGCGCGCGGAAAACAGGACCGAAGACGCATCCGACAGGTCCTCCTTGCACTGGCGGGCAGCCACCTTGAGCTGGGCCTTGTCGGCGGCACTGATGTCGGGCTGACCCACCTGCTGCAAGGCCCAGTTCACCAGAGCCAAGTCATAGTCGTCACCGCCCAGGGCCGAGTCGCCGCCGGTGGCGATCACCTCGAACACGCCCCGGGCCAAGCGCAAGATGGAAATGTCAAACGTGCCGCCACCCAGGTCATACACCGCGTACACCCCTTCAGCGGCATTGTCCAGACCGTAGGCAATGGCAGCGGCCGTCGGCTCGTTGATCAGGCGCAGCACATTCAGACCTGCCAGTTGCGCAGCGTCTTTGGTCGCCTGGCGCTGGGCATCGTCAAAATAGGCGGGCACCGTGATCACCGCGCCGTAGAGATCGTCGTTGAAGGTGTCTTCGGCACGGTAGCGCAAGGTGGCCAGGATTTCAGCGCTGACCTCGACCGGCGATTTTTCGCCATGCGCGGTCTGCAGGCCCAGCATGCCCGGATGGTCAATCAGCTGGTAGGGTAACTTGTCAGCACCGACCAGGTCTTTTACGCCCCGCCCCATGAAGCGCTTGACCGACACGATGGTGTTGTGCGGGTCTTGTGCCACTGCGGCCAGCGCCTCATGGCCAATCTGGCGACCGCCGTCACTCAGATAGCGAACCACCGAGGGCAGGATTACCCGACCCTGGTCATCGGGCAGGCACTCGGGCACGCCATGGCGGACCGAGGCCACCAACGAGTGGGTGGTGCCCAGATCAATGCCCACCGCAATGCGCCGCTGGTGTGGATCTGGGGATTGGCCGGGTTCGGAAATCTGAAGTAACGCCATGGTGCTTGTCATCAATGACTGGCAAAACCGTCTTGCAGCAACGGGGTGCCAGCTCGGCTCAATGTCCTTGTGATGCGTTCTCCAACTGGTCGTAGCGTTTTTCGATATCAGCGGCAAAGCGCTCGATGAACATCAGCGCGCGCACTTGCTGGGCAGCAGCGCCCACATCCCCGGCCTGATCCAGCAGTTGCTCGCAGGCCTGAATCAGGCCACGGCGCGCCTGCGTCACCTCGGCCTGCAAGGCGTCCAGGTCAGCCAGATCGGCGGCTTCTTCCAGCGCTTCACGCCACTGCATTTGCTGCATCAGAAAAGAGGTTGGCATGGCCGTGTTGTTCTCAGCTTGGATCGGCGCACCGCGCAGTTCGCACAGGTAGGCCGCACGCCGCAGCGGATCTTTCAGGCGCTGGTAGGCCTCGTTGACCCGCACCGACCACTGCATGGCCACCCGCTGGGCAGCCGCGCCCTCAGTAGTGAACTTGTCGGGGTGGGTTTGCCGCTGCAACTCTTTCCAGCGTGCATCGATGACCGAGCGCTCCTGTGCAAACTGCTCAGGCAGATCAAACAGTTCGAAGTCGTTGGATTGAAGCGAGGTCACTTGGATCAGGCGAGTTCAGGAGACAAGACACGGCCAGGCTCTGGCCAGCCACAGGCGCCGGGACATTAGACGCGGAATGATTCGCCGCAGCCGCAGCGATCACGCTCATTGGGGTTGTGAAACTTGAAGCCTTCGTTCAGGCCCTCGCGCACATAGTCAAGCTCGGTACCATCGATATAGGCCAGGCTCTTGGGATCGACCAGCACCTTGATACCACCCTCTTCAAAGACGATGTCCTCCGGTTCGACCTGATCGACATACTCCAGCTTGTAGGCCAAGCCCGAGCATCCGGTGGTCTTGACGCCCAGGCGCACCCCTACTCCCTTGCCCCGCTTGGTCAGGTAGCGCGCCACATGGCGAGCCGCCGCTTCTGTCATGGTTACTGCCATTTGCTTGCAGATGCCTTCACTGTGTACTTGAACTCAATGGATGCCCGGCTGTTTTAGGGCTTAGTTGCTATGCTTTTTACGGTAGTCATCCACCGCGGCCTTGATGGCGTCCTCAGCCAGGATCGAACAATGGATCTTGACCGGTGGCAGGGCCAGCTCATCGGCGATCTGGCTGTTCTTGAGCTGGGCGGCCTCATCCAGGGTCTTGCCCTTGACCCATTCGGTCACCAGCGAGCTCGAGGCAATGGCCGAGCCACAGCCGTAGGTCTTGAAACGCGCATCCTCGATCACCCCGGTGGCCGGATTGACCTTGATCTGCAGCTTCATCACGTCCCCGCAAGCGGGCGCGCCCACCATGCCGGTGCCCACGCTCTCGTCACCCTTGTCAAAGGACCCGACATTGCGGGGGTTTTCATAGTGGTCTACCACTTTCTCTGAATAAGCCATGTCTTGTTACCTCTTTCTATTCAATGGGCGGCCCACTGGATGGTGCTCAGGTCAATGCCTTCCTGATGCATCTCCCACAGGGGGCTCAATTCGCGCAGTTTGCTCACGTTGTGCTTGATGGTGGAGATGGCGTAGTCGATCTCCTCCTCGGTGGTGAAGCGGCCAATCGTCATGCGCAGGCTGCTGTGCGCCAGTTCGTCGCTGCGCCCCAGGGCACGCAGCACATAACTGGGCTCCAAGCTGGCCGAGGTGCAGGCCGAGCCGCTGGAGACCGCCAGGCCCTTGATGCCCATCAT
>JAFMFB010000026.1 GCA_017856435.1 Burkholderiaceae bacterium | reverse complement strand
TCGCGACCTCAACCTTGGCAAGGTTGCGCTCTACCAACTGAGCTATTCCCGCACTGACAAGGCAAAATTATATCGCAAATTTTACTGAGAACAAGCTAAGCCGTTTTTGATCAACCATCAGACTGACCATCACTTAATGCTTGATGGACTCCGTTGCCGGACTGTTGGCTGAGACAGCGGTTACAGCAGAGCTCTGCTCCTCCTCCGGCAGTGGTGTGGGTTGACGCTCCAGCGCAATTTCAAGCACCTTGTCGATCCATTTGACGGACACAATATCCAGACCGCTCTTCACGTTTTCAGGGATTTCCTGAAGATCTTTGACATTTTCTTCAGGAATCAGGACGGTCTTGATACCGCCACGCAAGGCCGCAAGCAATTTTTCCTTCAGGCCGCCAATCGCCGTGACTTCACCCCTCAGGGTAATTTCCCCTGTCATGGCAACATCGGCACGCACCGGGATACCAGTCAGCGCCGAGACCATGGAGGTTGTCATCGCCGCGCCCGCACTGGGGCCGTCCTTGGGGGTTGCACCGTCGGGCACGTGGATATGCATATCCTTCTTCTCGAAATATTCGTCAGGGATACCCAAACGCCGTGAGCGGCTTCGCACAACCGTGCGTGCAGCCTCAACCGACTCTTTCATCACATCGCCCAGCGATCCGGTACGGGTGATCGCCCCTTTACCTGGCATGAGCGCAGTCTCAATGGTCAGCAGGTCACCGCCAACTTCAGTGTAGGCCAATCCCACAACCTGACCGACCTGGTTTTGGGTTTCAGCACGACCGTAGGTGAACTTGCGCACGCCCAGAAAGTCATGCAGGTTGTCAGCAGTGACACTGACCAGGGGCTGCATTTTTTTGAGTTGCAGCGCCTTGACCACCTTGCGACAAATTTTGGAGAGTTCGCGCTCCAGGGAGCGAACGCCCGCCTCCCGGGTGTAGTAGCGAACCACATCGCGGACGGCCTCCTCGGTTACCAGCAGTTCGTCCTTCTTCACGCCATTGTTCTTCAACTGCTTGGGCAACAGGTACTTCAGCGCAATATTGATCTTCTCGTCCTCGGTATAGCCGGACAGGCGGATCACCTCCATCCGATCCAGAAGCGCGGGAGGAATATTCATGGAGTTGGATGTCGCCACGAACATAACATCACTCAGATCAAAATCAACCTCCACATAGTGGTCGGCAAATTTGTTGTTCTGCTCCGGGTCCAGCACTTCCAGTAAGGCACTCGATGGATCACCGCGGAAATCGGTGCCCAACTTGTCGATTTCATCGAGCAGGAAAAGCGGGTTGCGGGTGCCAATCTTGCTCAGGTTTTGCAGGACTTTTCCTGGCATGGCACCAATGTAGGTGCGTCGATGACCACGAATTTCCGCTTCGTCGCGCATGCCCCCTAAAGCCATTCGAACATACTTGCGGCCAGTGGCCTTGGCAACCGATTGACCCAGTGAGGTTTTGCCAACACCGGGCGGACCGACCAAACATAGGATGGGGGCTTTCAACTTGTCAACCCGTTGCTGGACGGCAAGGTATTCAAGAATGCGGTCCTTGACTTTTTCAAGGCCGTAATGATCCTCATTGAGAACTTCTTCCGCATAGGCAAGGTCATGCTTGATCTTGGTCTTCACCGCCCAGGGCAAACCCGTCAGGACATCAATGAAATTGCGGACCACAGTGGCTTCGGCGGAAGTTGGGGACATGAGCTTGAGCTTCTTCAACTCAGCTTCTGCCTTTTTGCGGGCCTCCTTGGGCATTTTGGCCTTCTTGATCTTCTTTTCTATCTCTTCGATATCCGCCCCGTCCTCGCCCTCACCGAGTTCTTTCTGAATGGCCTTGACCTGCTCGTTCAGATAAAAGTCGCGCTGATTTTTTTCCATCTGGCGCTTGACCCGCCCACGGATGCGCTTGTCAACGTTTAGGATGTCAACCTCACGCTCGAGTTGCTCAAACAGGTTCACCAGGCGCTCGCGCACATCGGCCTGGGCAAGAACAGACTGCTTGTTTTCCAGTTTCAGGGGCAGATGCGCTGCAATGGTGTCAGCCAGGCGACCCGCGTCATCAATGCTGGCGATTGAGGTCAGGATTTCCGGCGGAATTTTCTTGTTGAGCTTGACGTACTGATCAAACTGCTGCATCAGGGCGCGTCTCAAGGCCTCAATCTCACTGCTGCCCTGGCCAGCCTCCTCAGCCTCACCGGCCACCGGTGTCACGCTGGCGGTGAAGTGGGTTTCACCTTCAGTAATCTGATTGACGTGGGCGCGCTGCTGCCCCTCCACCAACACCTTAACTGTGCCGTCAGGCAGCTTGAGCATCTGCAATATGGTGGACACACAACCAACCTCGAACATGTCGGTGACCTTGGGATCGTCCTTGGCTGCTGCCTTCTGGGCAACCAGCATGACCCGGCGATCAGTTTCCATGGCTGCTTCCAGGGCTTTGATGCTCTTGGGACGCCCAACGAACAGCGGGATCACCATATGCGGAAAGATCACCACGTCGCGCAGCGGCAACAGGGGCAGATCGATGGGTGTGGCGGGCAATGGGATATGTCCAGACATGGGTAACCTTTAATCAATAAGCTGAATATGGATCGCTTTTGCGAAATTTCAACCCTTGGCCCATTATCAAACCAAAAGCCCCTGCAGGAGGGGCCAGGGTTGGCAAACCTGGGCTAAATCAAGCTTTTTTGGCCGCTTCGCGGTAGACCAGAAGGGGTGGCTTGTTTTCGTCGATGGTCGACTCTTCCACCACCACTTTTTCCACATTGATGGCGTTGGGCAGGTCAAACATGGTGTCGATGAGGGACTGCTCCAAGATGGAGCGCAAGCCCCGGGCACCGGTCTTGCGGGCAAGGGCCTTGCGTGCAATCGCCTTCAGGGCGCTAGGCCGGATTTCCAGTTCCACACCCTCCATTGAGAGCAACTTGGCGTACTGTTTGACCAAGGCGTTTTTCGGCTCGGTCAGAATTTTCACCAGGCTTTCCTCACTCAGCTCAGCCAATGTCGCCACCACCGGCATACGGCCAACCAATTCGGGAATCAAGCCAAATTTAATCAGGTCTTCCGGCTCAATTTCCTTGAAAACATCTGTCAGGCTACGCTGCTGCTTGCTTTTGACTGCAGCGCCAAAACCGATGCCAGACGACTCAGTGCGGCTTTCGATAACCTTTTCCAGGCCCGCAAACGCGCCACCGCAGATAAAAAGGATGTTGGTGGTGTCGACCTGTACAAAGTCCTGATTGGGGTGCTTGCGCCCGCCCTGCGGAGGAACGCTGGCCATGGTTCCCTCAATCAACTTGAGCAAGGCCTGCTGGACCCCTTCACCCGAGACATCCCGTGTGATGGAGGGGTTGTCCGACTTACGGGAAATCTTGTCGATTTCATCAATATAGACAATGCCCCGCTGGGCCTTTTCAACATCGTAATCGCAGTTCTGCAGCAGCTTCTGGATGATGTTTTCAACATCTTCACCGACATAACCGGCCTCTGTCAGCGTGGTGGCGTCAGCCATCACAAAAGGCACATTGAGTTGTCTTGCCAGGGTCTGGGCCAGCAATGTCTTGCCCGAGCCGGTTGGGCCAATCAGCAAGATATTGCTCTTGGTCAGTTCAACATCGTCCTTTCGGGCCTTTTCTTTGTGCTGCAGTCGCTTGTAATGGTTGTAGACCGCAACCGCCAGCGCACGCTTGGCAGCCTCCTGGCCAATGACATAGTTATCCAGGTTGGCCTTGATGAGAGACGGGGTGGGCAACTCACCGGGGCCAGTAGAGTCCTTGGACGAGCCCTCGGGGAACTCGTCATGAATGATCTCATTGCACAACTCAATGCATTCGTCGCAGACGAAGACAGAGGGACCGGCGATCAGCTTTTTGACCTCGTGCTGGCTCTTGCCGCAGAAAGAGCAGTAGAGGTTTTTTTCGCCGGTAGATCCTTTTTTCTCAGGCATGTCAGTTGTGCTTGCTAGGTCGGTAGTGGGTCAATGATATATGAGGTTGAAAGGGATATCAGGGGCGCTTGTCAATGACCTGGTCAACCAGACCATAGGCCTGGGACTCGTTGGCATCCAGAAAATAGTCTCTTTCGGTATCCCGTTCAATTTTCTCCAGGGGCTGGCCGGTGCGCTCGGACAAGATACGGTTGAGTTGCTCGCGGGTTTTCAGGATCTCCCTGGCATGGATTTCAATTTCTGTCGCCTGACCCTGAGTACCCCCCAAAGGTTGGTGAATCATGACTTTGGAGTTGGGCAGGCAGAAACGCTTGCCCTTGGCGCCTGCGGTCAGCAAAAAGGCGCCCATGCTGGCAGCCAAACCAATGCACAGGGTTGAGACATCGGGCTTGATAAAGTTCATCGTGTCATAAATGGCCATGCCGGCACTGACCGAGCCCCCGGGCGAGTTGATGTACAGAGAAATATCCTTGTCAGGGTTCTCACTCTCCAGGAACAACAATTGTGCCACCACAAGGTTGGCCGTCTGATCGTTGACCGGGCCAACCAGAAAGATGACGCGCTCCTTGAGCAGACGCGAATAGATGTCATAGGCCCGCTCACCGCGGCCTGATTGCTCGATCACCATCGGCACCATTCCAAGAGCCTGGGTTTCTAGAGCACTGTTTTTCAAATTCATCAATTACCTCTCAAGTCGAATAGCCGTAATGTAGCGAAAAAACCAGGACTTCAAGTACCAAGGGGCTTGTCAGCCAGAACAGTGCTCCGGCGCAAGCCCCTGGCGTATTTTTTCAAGACTGCTTCAGGCTTGGCCCATCAGCTCCTCAAAGGAGATCACTCGCTCGTTCATTTTGGCCTTGCCGAGAACAAAGTCGGTCACATTGTTTTCAACCACAACCGCCTCAACTTCTGCCATACGGCGGTTATCGCCATAGTACCAGCGCATCACGTCAGCAGGCTTTTCATAGCTGGCTGCCAATTCCTCGACATGCGCCTTGATTTGCTCGGGTGTGGCATGCAGGTTGTTCGCGCGAACCAACTCTGCCACCACCAGACCCAGTCGAACGCGTTGCTCGGCCTGCGGACGGAAAATTTCCTCCGGGATGGGAGCCTTGTCAGCATCCTTGACGCCGCGTTGTTTAAGGTCGGCACGGGCACCTTCCGTCATGCGGTCGAGCTCAGCCTGCACCACCGAGTTGGGCAAGTCCAGTTCGGCATTGGCCACCAGCAAGTCCATCACTGCCTTCTTGTTACGCGCCACCAGGCGGGATTTGACCTCTCTATCGAGGTTCTTGCGGATATCAGCTCGCAGGCCTTCCACCGTGCCCTCTGCAATGCCCAGGGATTTGGCCAGGGCCTCGTTGACTTCTGGCAGATGAGCGGCTTCGATCTTCTTGAGGGTGACCAGGAAATCAGCGGTCTTACCGGCCACATCCTTGCCGTGATAGTCAGCGGGGAATGCGAGGGGGAAAGTTTTGCTTTCGCCAGCTTTCATGCCGCGAACGGCCTCTTCGAATTCCTTGAGCATTTGCCCTTCGCCAATCAGGAACTGATAGGCTTCAGCCTTACCCCCCTCGAATGGCTCACCGTCAATCTTGCCCTCGAAGTCGATGGTGACGCGGTCACCTTCCTGGGCGCCAGCATCCATAGCGCGCTGGGCAAAGGTACGGCGCTGCTTGCGAAGAATGTCCAGGGTCTTGTCAATGGCCGCCTCGTCTACAGAGGCACTGACCTTATCGATCTCGGCACCGCTCAAATCAGAAATCCTGACTTCAGGATAGACCTCAAAGACGGCATCAAAGGTCATTTGGCCATCCGGTGCACCATCTTTTTCAGTGATCCGGGGCTGACCAGCCACGCGCAACTTCGCTTCGTTGGCGGCCTGGGCAAAGGCCTCGCCCACCTTGTCGTTCAGAACTTCGTAGTGAACCGAATAACCATAACGCTGGGCCACCACATTCATCGGCACCTTACCGGGACGAAAACCATCCATCTTCACGGACCGGGCCAGCTTTTTCAAACGCGAGTCAACTTCGGACTGGATTGAATCCACCGGCAAGGACAAGGTAATTTTTCGCTCAAGCTTTTCGAGCGTTTCTACGGTAACAGTCATCTTCTACTCCTTGGAAAGGCAAGACCAGCATCAAATTGGTCAGTCATGCATTGTTGGTGCGCGGGGGGGGACTCGAACCCCCACACCATTTCTGGCGTCAGGACCTAAACCTGGTGCGTCTACCAATTTCGCCACCCGCGCGGCAAAACAAATGGGGAGGTCGCTCAGAGACCTCCCCCAGAAATCGGTCGGTACGTATTTTAACCTGCCGGGCTGGATTCATAATGTCCTCAATGTGCCCATCCCCCTCACTGGCCACCCACAAGGCAATCACACATTACGAAAACTTTCCGGTCGCCTCCTGGTTGTGCCCTGCCCATCTTCGGGGTGTGATTGCCGCCATTTATCACTTCGCCAGGACGGCCGATGACATTGCTGACGAAGGTAGCTCCTCCTGCGCGCAAAGATTGCAGGACCTGGCTGAATACCGGCTTGAATTGGATGCCGCCGCAAGGGGTGGCCAGCTAGGCAAGCGTTGGTCCCATATTTTCGAGCCTCTCAAAACTGCCATCCGGGATTTTTCGCTGCCGGTGTCGCTCCTTGGGGACTTGCTGGATGCCTTTTGCCAGGATGTGCGCAAAACTCGAGACCGGGCGCAATACGCCAACCGCACCGAGTTGCTGGAATATTGTGGCCGCTCTGCCAACCCGATTGGACGTCTTCTGCTGCACCTCTATGGTCTGCACGATCCTCAAGATCTGCAAAAGAGCGATGCCATTTGCACCGCCTTGCAACTGATCAATTTCTGGCAGGACCTAAGTGTCGATATGCCTCGTGATCGCTATTACCTGCCCCAATCCGATTGCCAGGTGCATCAGATCAGCATGGATGAGCTTTTTGCCCGCCAGCCCAGTCCGAAGCTTATGAGCCTCATCAAGATGGAGGCCGACTGGGCGCGCCACCTCATGCAGCAAGGGGCGCCGCTGGTTCACAGACTGCCGGGTCGTGCCGGATGGGAACTCCGATTGGTTGTGCAGGGGGGGCTGCGAATTCTGGAAAAAATTGAATCGCTCAAATTTGATACCCTGACCCAACGGCCGGTGATTCGGCCAGCAGAGACACCCCTCCTGCTGTGGCGAGCGCTCAGGATGTGACAATCCGAACCTGGACACCCGCATGACGCCCGACCAGTACGTTCAGCAAAAAGCTGCCGCCTCCGGAAGCAGCTTTTATTACGCGTTCCTGTTCCTGCCCAAGGAGCGACGATCAGCAATAACCGCCTTTTACGCTTTCTGCCGTGAAGTCGATGACGTTGCTGATGAAATAGATGATCCCAATGTGGCCAGAACCAAACTTGCCTGGTGGCAGCAGGAAGTGATTCGCGCATTTGATGGGCAGCCTAGCCATCCGGTCATGCAGGCGCTGATGCCCTACCAGGAAACCTACAAAATCCAGTCGGACCATTTGATGGCAGTTATCGAAGGCTGCCAAATGGACCTGATGCAGGACCGCTACCCTGACATCTCAGGACTTTTGCAATACTGCCATTTGGTTGCAGGGGTGGTAGGCGAGGTGGCCGCCAGCATTTTTGGTCAGACTGAAGATCAGACCACCCAATACGCCCACAAGCTTGGGCTTGCCTTCCAACTGACCAACATCATTCGCGATGTAGGGGAGGATGCCATGCGGGGTCGTATCTACCTGCCAGTCAGCGACTTGCTGCAGCACGGAGTAACCGAGCAGGAGATTCTCCAGCGCCAGTATTCGGACCGGTTTACTGCGCTCATGAAATTTCAGGCTGCGCGCGCCCACCAACTCTACGACGAAGCTTTCAGCCTGCTGCCTGCTAAGGACTGGCGATCACAAAAGCCCGGCCTGATGATGGCCAGCATCTACCGAACCCTGCTCAGGGAAATTGAACGCGATGATTTTCAGGTCCTTCACCAGCATGTGAGTCTGACGCCTTTACGCAAGTTCTGGTTGGCCTGGAAGGTGCAGGCGCTCAATCAGCTATGAGTCTATGAGACTGTAAGGCGAAGAGTCGATGAAGATTGCCGTGGTCGGAGCTGGGTGGTCGGGCCTTGCTGCGGCGGTGTTTGCCAGGCAAGCTGGCCATGAGGTCACAGTGTTCGAATCCTCCCGGATGCTGGGCGGACGGGCACGTGCCTTGCAAAGCGAATTGCCTGATGGCCGACCAGTCATTCTCGACAACGGGCAGCACATACTGATCGGCGCCTACCAAGAGACGCTTGCCCTCATGGATCAGGTTGGGGTCAAAACCAGCGAGGCGTTGCTGCGGCTGCCCCTAACCCTGATGTTTCCTGACGGTCATGGCCTGAGACTCCCCACCCTGGCCAGCCCGCTCGATGTACTGGTGGGTGTCATGCTGGCCAGGGGCTGGTCCTGGCGAGAACGGCTCTCCCTCATGCGGCATGCCTGGTCATGGCAGCAAGCCAACTTCCTATGCGATGAAGGGCTAACTGTGGCGCACTTGTGCGCCTCCATGGCACCAACCATCACCAAAGAACTGATTGGCCCACTGTGCGAGTCCGCCCTGAACACACCACCCGAACGCGCCAGCGCGCAATGCCTGCTGCGTGTCCTGAAAGACGCCCTGTTTAGCGCTCCCGGAGGCTCCAATCTTTTGTTGCCCATGACCGACCTGGGCAGACTTTTTCCCCAAGCCGCAGCCGATTGGCTGGCACGGCAGCAGGTCCTGATCCATACCGGTCAACGCGTTTCACAAGCGTGTCTTGACAATGGGCACTGGCAGGTCAATGGGCAGCGATACGAATCAGTCATTCTTGCCGTCCCGCCCATTGAGGGGTGTCGCTTGCTTGAAAACTCAATTCATGGTTTGCCAACTGAATTGTCGGCTCCGGTGACTCAATGGATAGAGCTTGCGCGAAAACTGGAATTTGAAGCCATCACCACCGTCTATGCCTGGTCGCCAAAGGCCAGGCTATCGCATCCCATGCTGGCGCTTTCAGCATCACCACAGACCCCAGCGCAATTCGTATTCGATCGCGGCCAGCTTGGCGGCCCCCCTGGTTTGCTGGCTTTTGTTGTCAGTGCCAGCTCAGGCGATCAGCAGACACTACAGAGCCAGGTTTTGCTGCAGGCGCAGGCCGAATTAGGGCTGCAACTCCTGCCGGTTCAGACCGTGGTTGAAAAACGCGCGACCTTTGCCTGCCTACCCGGACTTCGCCGACCCGCTGCAAAAATTGGGGCTGGACTGTTGGCCTGTGGCGATTATGTGGATGGGCCCTACCCCGCCACCCTTGAAGGGGCAATCCGTAACGCCCGCTGCGCCGTCAACGCTCTGACAGAGTTGCCGTCATAAGCGCTCCTGGGCCAAGCTGGCCAAGCTGAGCCGGGCCTGGTCAGGCCAGCAGATCACACAGCTGACGCATGTCTGCGACCGTGACATGAGGCTGGTCTTGATGCGACCAGTTCTGGCCGTTGCGGTTCATCCAGGCCGCCTGCATGCCCGCACCAAGAGAGCCCATCACGTCCAGCATGGCATCGTCGCCCACATGCAAGACTTCGCTGGTATGGACGCCTGCCGCCTCAGCAGCCGCCTGAAAAATACGCACATCGGGTTTACCAATGCCCAGGTTCTGCGCACTTAAGCCTTGCGCAAAATAGTCGCCCAAGCCCACGCGCCGGATGTCGGCATTACCATTTGAAATGGCAACCAGAGGAAATCGGGCAGACAGCCATGCCAGTGCCGGTCTTGCGTCTTCATAGAGCTCGACCTGCAGACGAGCGGCATAAAAGACGTCATAGGCCGAATCGACCAAGCCAGTGTCTTCATTTTCATTCTGAAGAACATGGCGGATGATTTCCTTGCGCAGAGTTCCCAGGTCATGACCAATCTCAGGGCGCTGCTGTTGAATCTGCTGCCTGATGGCCAGTCGCTGAGCCGTATGGGATAAAGTCTGCGCAGTTTTAGGCGCTCTGGGTCTGAGCCAATCCTGCAAGGCAGTCTCGGCACGCACCATCACAGGCGCAATAGGCCACAAGGTATCGTCCAGGTCCAAGGAAATTGCCTTGATTTTTTTTGTATTCAGCATGTTGCGAGAGAATAACGCATGGCTTTTCGTCCCGAACCCAAACACACCCACGGTAGCGTCCAGCGTACAGCTATTTTGCTGTGCAACCTTGGAACCCCAGAAGCACCCACGCCCGCTGCACTGAGGCACTATCTGGCTGAATTTCTGAGTGACCCGAGGGTGGTGGAAATTCCCCGCCTCGTCTGGTGGCTGATCCTGCACGGCATCATCTTGCGGGTGCGGCCGGCAAAGTCGGCGGCCAAGTACGCCAGCATCTGGACGCCCCAGGGTTCCCCGCTCAAGGTCTGGACTGAAAAACAGGCCCAATTGCTACAAGCGTGGTTTGAATCACGGGGCGAACCCGTCATTGTTCGTCCTGCCATGCGCTATGGTCAACCCTCGATCCCCAACCAACTCGACGCCCTCAAAGCTGAGGGCGTCATGCGCATTCTGATCATGCCAGCCTATCCTCAGTACTCGGCCACCACAAGCGCTAGCGTCTGTGATGCGGTTTACCACTGGGGACGCAAGGTTCGCAACTTGCCTGAGTTTCGTTTTATCAATCACTACCATGATGACCCCGGCTATATCCAGGCCCTGGCTGCCCGGGTTCGTCACTACTGGCAGACTCATGGTCGACCCGATCAGCTGGTGATGAGCTTTCACGGTGTGCCGCTACGCACCCTGCACCTGGGTGACCCCTACTACTGTGAATGCCACAAGACCGCGCGGCTGCTGGCCCAAGCGCTTGAACTGTCGTCTGACCAATACCGCCTGACATTTCAATCTCGATTTGGCAAGGCCAAGTGGCTGGAGCCTTACACCGAGCCAACCCTGATAAAAATGGCCCACGACGGCGTCCAGCGCGTGGATGTCGTTTGTCCGGGCTTTACCGCAGACTGCCTGGAAACACTCGAAGAAATTGCGCAGGAGGCTCGCACGGCGTTTCTGGAGGCAGGCGGCAACGAGTTTCACTACATCGACTGCCTGAACGATCAACCTGACTGGGTGGCAGCCATGGGGCAAATCGGGTTGCGTCATCTAGGAGGCTGGCCCCTGTCGACGACACCCACAGGGCCTTTTCCCAAATGATCCCTCCCCGGGGACTGAACAGCAAGTCCACTCAAAAAAATGGTTGCCTATTCAGGTGACTATGAGCAATCCAATCTAGGTTTTGATCGCAAAAACGGATCCGTTTCAATCTTGATGTAAATCAATCTAGCGATTTGGTGTCGCTGTATGCTGACCTGACTTCAATCAAGCGGAGAAAGCCATGTATCAAAAAATTCTAGTTGCAACAGATGGCAGCAGCCTCTCGAAAAAGGCCGTCAATCAAGCCATATCCTTGGCTCAACTGACTGGCGCGGAGTTGGTGGCCCTCAAGGTGGTGCCCCGCTATCCCCAAACCTATTTTGAGGGCGGTGTAGCCCTGGCCGCCAGCGAGGTTAACCGCATTGAGAAACAATGGGCTGCACACGGTCAGGCGATTGTTGATGCCGTTGCCAAATCCGCCAAAAGTAAAAGCGTCAAGGTCAAGCCAGTGATCGCAAAATCAGATCTGGTCAGTGAGGCGGTCATTGCCACTGCCAAAAAGCACAAATGCGACCTGATCGTGATGGCGTCCCATGGACGGCGTGGCATCAAACGCCTGCTGCTCGGAAGTGAAACCCAGCAGGTTTTGACCCACTCGCACATCCCTGTGCTGGTGCTGCGCTAAAAACTGTCAGGAGCTGGCGACCGGCCAAGCAAACCTGATCGCCTTCATAAAAATGACTCCTCTTGACCGAGGAGTCATTTTTTTGCTTCAGATAAACAGCGATTTATGCTGATCGCGGAGCAGGTTTTTTTGCACCTTGCCCATGGTGTTGCGAGGCAGACTGTCCACCACAAAGCATCGCTTGGGGATCTTGAAGTTGGCCAGCTTGGCCTTGAGGGACGCAACAATCTGATCGCCATCAAGCGTAGAACCCGGCTTGCGCACAACCACTGCGACGCCAACTTCGCCGAAATCCGGATGCGCCACGCCAACCACAGCACTCTCGTCCACACCAGGCAACTCGTTGATATAGCCCTCAATCTCTGCCGGATAGACGTTGTAACCGCCGCTGATGATCAGGTCCTTACTGCGGCCCACGATCACGACATAGCCTCGATCGTCGATTTTTCCGACATCCCCCGTCTTGAAGAACCCATCATCGGTAAATTCTTCACGGGTTTTTTCGGGCATGCGCCAGTAGCCGCTGAAGACATTCGGGCCCTTGACCTGAATGCCTCCGATTTCGTTTTTAGGCAAAACGTTTCCACCATCGTCACAGACCCGCAGACTGACGCCGGGCAAGGGAAACCCCACCGTGCCGCCACGACGTTCACCATCCCTGGCTTCATAGGGATTGGAGGTGAGCATGATGGTTTCGCTCATACCATAACGCTCAAGAATCGTGTGGCCGGTACGTTGTTGCCATTCGGTAAAGGTTTCGATCAACAAAGGTGCTGAACCAGCGATGAACAGCCGCATGTGGCTGGCGATCTCTCGGGTCAGGGAGGGTTCGGCCAGCATCCGCACGTAAAGGGTGGGCACCCCCATGAAGACTGTGGCCTCGGGCATTTTTTCAATCACGCGCTTGGGGTCAAATTTGGTCAGCCAGATCATCTTGCTGCCGTTGAGCAGTGCCCCATGCAAGGCCACGAACAGGCCGTGCACATGGAAGATCGGCAGTGCATGGATCAGCACATCGCCCGGCTGCCAACCCCAATAGGACTTCAGCACCACCGCGTTGCTTAGAAGATTCTCATGCGTCAGCATGGCGCCCTTGCTTCTGCCCGTGGTGCCGCTGGTATAGAGAATGGCTGCCAGATCATCCGGCTTGGACCAGACTGGTTGGTGCTGGTCTGAACAAAAGGCTGCGCGCTCCAGCAGAGAACCAGTTCGGTTGTCATCCAGCGTAAACACATGCTGAGTTCCGGCCTTGAACGCAAGCTTGCTGACCCAGCCGAAATTTTTGCCGCTACAAACCACCACCGACGGCTCGGCATTGGCAATAAAGTATTCAATTTCGGCACTTTGGTAAGCCGTATTGAGCGGCAGAAAGACATACCCAGCCCTTAGCGTGGCCAGGTACAGCATGACCGCCTCAACCGATTTTTCGACCTGCACAGCAATCCGAGCGCCAGCAGGCAAGCTCAGGGACTGCAATAAATTGGCCAACATGGCCGTAGCGCGCTCCAGATCCCGCCAGGAATAAAGCAGCTCCCCATCGGTTTCGATGGCCACTTCATCCAGGTTTGCAGGGAAAGCCTTACGCAGGGCGACAAACAAATTGGCATTGGAAGGTGACATGCTGATTGACTTCTTTTAAAGTAACTTGATCGGAAAATTATTGGGAATAGCCGGGCTTGCGTTTGGCCAGAAAGGCATCAATACCCTCCCGATGCTCGGGGGAATCCGCATAGGCATAGGCCCCCTGAAGCAAGGCGGCCAGGGTATCGGGCCTGTCCAGCAGCAAGGCACGCAGGGCCTGCTTGTTGCGGCGGGCGGCCAGCGGAGCCAACTGAATGATCCGACGAACGCTGGCGGCAACCTCCTGAATCAGTGTGGCATCCACCACCGAGCGGTGCAGAAAGCCTCGCTGCAACATCGATTCGGCGCTAATTATGCCTGCCTCAAGCAACAATTCACGAGCCGTCAGGGCACCGGTCTCCCGCAGGACCAGGGCCGCCTCGCGTGGGGCCATCGGGAAACCGAGGTGTCCGATCGGAGCGCCAAATTTTGAAGTGGAGGACGCGATGCGTATGTCGCAGCAACAAGCAATCTCAAGACCTGCCCCCATGCAATTGCCTTCAATCTGAGCAACGACCGGGACATCGCAATCCAGGACCGCCGACAAGCCACCCCATACATCTTCTTCGTGGAACTCACGCAGACCAGACTCTGAGTAACGGAATTGTGGGTATTCCGAGATGTCGCCACCCGCACAAAAATGCCCCCCCGCGCCCCGGATCACTATGCAGCGCAGGGATTGTTCGTGCTGGAAGGACCTGAAGGTTGTGCGCAGATCACGCCACATCCGGCGCGACATGGCATTGAATTTGCCAGGAAAAGACAGGGTGACATAGGCCAGTGTGCCTTGACGCTCTACAAGGATTTCGCCATTCATTTTTTCAACCATGGGCTATTGAATTGCCGATTCCACCTAGTCGCAAGGTTCATGGCGGTGCTTGTGAAAAGCAGGCTTTTCTACCAATTTGTCGCGCCTCGACCAGCCCTGCAATAGGCCAGGTCCGCGTTTGTATGCTTGCGTTGCCACCTTCTATTGTGCCCGCGTAGCGCTCAGCCTGGGTCTGAGCCAGAGCCAGAAACCCAGCACGATCATGGGCAAACAAAGCCACTGACCCATGCTGAGATTGAGCGCCAGCAAACCCAGAAAATTGTCAGGCTCTCTAAAAAATTCGGCCAAGAACCTCAGACAACCGTAGCCGATCATGAAGACACCCGCCACCTGACCCAGTTTGCGTGGCCGACGCGCATACAGCCAAAGCGCCACAAACAGGAGCAGGCCTTCCAGAAGGAATTGGTACAACTGAGAAGGGTGCCTCGGCGCATCACCCGCCCCCCGAAAGACCATGGCCCAGGGCAAGGCCGGGTCGGCCACCCGGCCCCAGAGTTCGCCGTTGATGAAATTCCCTATTCGCCCGGCTGCCAGACCCGTGGGGACACAGGGCGCAACAAAATCAGCCACCTGCAACCAGGGCTTGTTCCGGCTTTGGGCAAACCAGATCATGGCGACGATCACCCCAAGCAAGCCCCCATGAAAGCTCATGCCGCCTTGCCAGACCGCAAAAATCTCCGCAGGTTGCGCCATATAGTACTGGGGCTTGTAGAACAGGACATAGCCAAGTCGCCCGCCCAGAACAACGCCAATCACACCAAAAAACAGGATGTCCTCGACATCCTGAAGCTTCCACGCTCCAGCCCCAGTGACTGAGACATAGGGCTGGTGGCGCAGACGCAACCGCCCCAGCAGGAAGAAAAGCCCGAATGCGGCCAGATAGGTCAAGCCGTACCAGTGAATGGCCAGGGGCCCCAGTTGCAGGGCGACTGGGTCAATCTGAGGATGAATTAGCATGGCTTGAATTGTGCCGCAGCCAGACCGGCTTGAAACACTCCGGCTTACACTATGCAACTTTGATGATTTGCCCCTGACTAACTGCCACTCACACCATGGATATCAAAACGATCAAGATCAATCGCCGTTCTGCCAACATCACGGAAGGCAAGGCCCGTGCGCCCAATCGCTCGATGTACTACGGCATGGGCTATGAAGAAAGCGACTTCACCAAGCCCATGATCGGCGTTGCCAACGGACACAGCACCATCACCCCCTGCAACTCCGGCCTGCAAAAACTCGCTGACGCCGCGGTAATCGGCATCGAGGAAGCCGGTGGCAACGCCCAAATCTTTGGTGTTCCCACCATTTCTGATGGCATGGCCATGGGCACCGAGGGCATGAAATACTCGCTGGTTTCACGTGAAGTCATTGCCGATTGCATTGAAACCTGTGTTCAGGGCCAATGGATGGATGGCGTTGTTGTGGTTGGGGGCTGCGACAAGAACATGCCTGGCGGCATGATGGGCATGCTGCGTGCCAATGTGCCTGCCATTTACGTCTACGGTGGCACCATCCTGCCGGGTCACTATCAGGGCAAAGAGCTCAATATCGTCAGCGTCTTTGAGGCCGTTGGTGAAAACGCAGCCGGCAAGCTGAATGACCATGACCTGAACGAAATCGAAAAGCGCGCCATACCGGGTTCGGGTTCCTGCGGCGGCATGTACACCGCCAACACCATGTCCAGCGCCTTTGAGGCCTTGGGGCTGAGCCTGCCCTACTCTTCCACCATGGCCAACGAAGAGAGCGAAAAAGTAGGCTCCACCAAGGAGTCAGCCCGCGTCCTGGTCGAGGCCATCAAGAAGGATCTGAAGCCCCGGGATATCGTGACCCGCAAGAGCCTGGAAAACGCGGTGGCGGTCATCATGGCCACTGGGGGCTCCACCAATGCGGTGCTGCATTTCCTGGCGATCGCCCACGCCGCCGAGGTGGAATGGACGATCGATGACTTTGAGCGGGTCCGTCGCAAGACCCCGGTGATTTGCGATCTCAAGCCCAGCGGCAAATATCTGGCGATCGACCTGCACCGTGCCGGTGGCATTCCTCAGGTCATGAAAGTCTTGCTCAACGCCGGTCTGCTGCACGGTGACTGCATGACCATTACCGGCAAGACAATTGCTGAAGTGCTGAAGGATGTACCGGACCAGCCGCGGGCGGACCAGGATGTGATTCGCAGCATTGACAACGCGATGTACAAGCAGGGGCACCTCGCCATCCTGAAGGGTAATCTATCGCCTGAGGGCGCTGTGGCCAAGATCACCGGCTTGAAGAACCCGGTCATCACTGGGCCAGCCCGGGTCTTTGATGATGAACAGTCAGCCCTCAAGGCTATTCTGGACGGCAAGATCAAGGCTGGCGATGTAATGGTGCTGCGCTACCTCGGCCCCAAAGGTGGCCCGGGCATGCCTGAAATGCTCGCGCCCACCGGTGCCTTAATCGGGGCTGGATTAGGCGAAAGCGTTGGCTTAATCACTGATGGACGGTTTTCTGGTGGCACCTGGGGCATGGTGGTCGGCCATGTGGCCCCGGAAGCTGCGGTGGGTGGCACCATTGCCTTTGTCAATGAGGGCGACAGCATCACCATTGATGCCCATCAGCTCAAGCTGGAACTCAATGTGGCTGAGGCCGAGATCGCCAAACGCAAGGCGGCCTGGAAGGCACCGGAGCCTCGTTATACCCGCGGCGTCCAGGCCAAATTTGCTTTCAACGCCTGCTCGGCCAGCAAGGGCGCCGTGCTGGATAATTTCTAAAGAAGCGCCCGATCAAAAGGATAAAACCTTTAAGCCCGAGCACCTCTGCTCGGGCTTTTTTGTTCAGGTCTTGTTTGGCCCTTAGTCACCCAACACCGACCCTTCACGGCGTGGATCGGCCCCTCCCAGCCAGCCATCAGACTTGCGGTACAAAGTCTGAATGCCACTTTCAAGGGGCGCTTCCTCCACGCTGTGGCCCAAGGACTTCAAACGTTCTTGGGTCTGGGCCGGAAACCGCCCACGCTCTAACACGGTTGGACCATTGAAGCTGCCGAAATTGGGCAATTCCACAGCCTGCTGCGGGCTGAGGCCCCATTGAAGAGTTCCGATCAGGCTCTTGGCGGTGTAGTGAATGATGGCTTGTCCGCCGGGCGAGCCGGTGATCAGCTGCAGTTGGCCATCTTGCTTGGTAAACACCAGCGTCGGGCTCATGCTGGAGCGGGGACGTTTGCCGGGTTGCACACGGTTGGCTATGGGCCGACCCTGCACATCGATCGGCATAAATGAAAAGTCAGTGAGCTCGTTGTTGAGCATGAACCCGCCAGGCAGACCGGTACCGCCATCAGACATGATGTGCGATCCCCACACTGCCTCGATCGTGGTTGTCATGGCAACGGCACGGCCTTTTGAATCGACCACGCTCAGGTGGCTGGTTCCATATTCAGGCTGATGCGCCTGAGGTGCGTAGGCGCTTTGACGACCACCCGGCTGACCCGCAACTGCTTTACCCATGCTTCGCGGCCCCACCGCCGAGGCACGCTGGCGTAGGTAGGCAGGGTCCAGCAGACTGAGCCAGTTGCCGGCCGGGGGCGCCACAAAATCAGGATCTGCAATGAACTGGGCCCGGTCTGCAAATGCCAGCCGGGCCACTTCGGTATACCGATGCAACCAGTCAGGTGTGGGAAAACCATCCCGCATATCCAAATCAGCTGCCTCCAGATGGGTCAGTATGCCCAGCATCTGCATGATGGTCAGATGGCCCGAAGAGGGAGGTGGAAAGCCGCAGACCTTCCAAACCTGCTGCCAGTCGGTACACAAGGCCGATCGAAGCCTAGGCTGATATGCAGACAGGTCCTGCAAACTCATCCGGCCTGGATTGAGAGCGTGGTTGCGAACCCGTCGGACCATGTCCGCGGCCACTGGCCCCAGATAAAAGGCATCACTGCCGCGGCGGGCAATTTGGCTGAGTATGCGCGCCAGCGCGGGGTTTCGCAATCGATGGCCCACCGGATAGGGCTGCCCTTTAGCATCAAAGTAAAGTGCCCTCGCCTGCGCATCCTGCTTCAGCAAATCCGCTGACTCCTGCAAGCGCCGGTGAAGTCTAGGCGTGATCAGAAAACCTTCTTCTGATAGTGTGATCGCAGACTCGAAGAGCCTGGCCCAGGGCAACTGGCCATGCTGTCGATGCGCCTGTTCCAGCATTTTCACCAGGCCGGGGACCCCAACCGAGCGACCGCCCACCACCGCCTGCATGAAGGCCATGGGTTGGCCATCGGCCTGAATAAAAAGATGCTCATCGACTTCAGCCGGTGCGGTTTCACGACCATCCCAGGCATCGACAATCTGTCCATCCCAGTGGAGCAAAAATGCGCCGCCGCCGATGCCGCTGGCTTGCGGCTCCACCAGGGTCAGCACCATCTGGGCCGCGATGGCCGCATCGACAGCCGAACCGCCCTGACGCAGGACCTCAAAGCCGGCATGAGTGGCCAAGGGATGAGCAGTCGCCACTGCAAAATTTTTTTTGGGCGTAATGACTTGTTGAGCCCAGCCCAGAGTCATGGCCTGCACCAGCAAGACGGCGCAGAAGAAATGTCGCCAGGTAAAAAACCGCGCGTGCCGCTTCATGTCAGCTCAAAAGTGCAACTGTACAAGCCATCCTGTCAGCTAGCGGCGCTCTCCCTCACCCTTTCCCATCCCTTCCCAGCCCAATAGCTTCTTTCTGCCGGTCCGTCCGCTCCTGTCGCCGCCGCTCATCTTTTTCAACAGCTTTTTTTCTTGTGTAGCCTGAGGCATCGGCCCATGACCACCAAATAACAGCCAAAGCAAAGGGAGCCGAGACCAGCCACCAGCTCCAGGTGGCGATCGGGCCGATTTCAAGGTACTTCAGCAGCAGCAATACGATACCCAAGCCCAAAAAATACATGGCGAATCCTTAAATAACCATTGACCGCTGAATTCTGGCTGTCATCCCAAACCCTTACAATGGCGTTCTCAGAGAACTTTAACCTACCTCACGAGGAAATGATGATACGAGCCCTGTTTGCCTTGGTTGCAGCTGTCGCTGTAACTTCCCCCGCTTTCGCCGATCAAGCACTGGCCACTTCAAAAAACTGTATGGCCTGCCATGCGGTGGACAAAAAACTGGTTGGCCCAGCCTATAAAGACATCGCCAAAAAATATGCCGGTGACAAGTCTGCTGCCGACAAACTAGCGACCAAAGTAATCAAAGGTGGCTCTGGCACCTGGGGGCCGGTACCCATGCCTGCCAACCCGCAAGTCAGTGAGGCCGAGGCCAAAAAACTGGTGGCCTGGATCCTGGCAACCAAGTAATCGCCACCCGATCGTATACAGAAAAAAGCCCGCAGATGCGGGCTTTTTTAATGTGCGTAGGTAAATTGACCACAGCACAGCGCGGTCCGTTGAAGTAACTAGTTGGTCTGCGCCAGCTGGTCCAGGATCGCGGGGTTTTCCAGCGTGGTGGTGTCCTGGGTAATTGCTTCGCCCTTGGCCAGGGAACGTAATAGCCGTCGCATGATCTTGCCCGAACGGGTTTTGGGCAAGTTGTCACCAAAACGGATGTCCTTGGGCTTAGCGATCGGACCAATTTCCTTGGCCACCCAGTTGCGCAATTCGGCGGCAATCTGCCTGGCTTCTTCTCCCGTAGGGCGAGCCCGTTTGAGCACCACAAAGGCACAGATCGCCTCGCCGGTCACATCGTCAGGCCGCCCTACCACCGCCGCCTCTGCCACCAGGTCGGTCTTGGCGACCAGCGCAGACTCGATTTCCATCGTACCCAGGCGGTGGCCCGACACATTGAGGACATCGTCAATCCGACCTGTGATCCGGAAGTAGGCGCGGTCAGCACTGCGCACAGCACCGTCACCGGCCAAATAGTAGCCCCCAAGCTCACTGGGGAAGTAACTCTTCTTGAAGCGCTCCGGGTCACCCCAGATCGTGCGAATCATCGAAGGCCAGGGCTTCTTCACCACCAGAATTCCCCCAGACCCGTGAGGCATGTCCTTGCCGGTCTCATCCACAATGGCAGCGTGAATTCCAGGAAGTGGCAAGGTGCAGGATCCGGGCACCAGGGGTGTTGCGCCCGGAAGCGGGGTGATCATGTGCCCCCCGGTCTCGGTCTGCCAGAAGGTGTCGACAATCGGACAACGCTCTGCCCCGACATTTCGGTAGTACCACATCCAGGCCTCTGGGTTGATGGGCTCACCCACGGAACCCAGCAAGCGCAGGGAGTTCAGGTTCCAGTTTTTGGGATGAACTTTTTCGTCTGTTTCTGCCGCCTTGATCAGCGAGCGAATGGCAGTCGGTGCGGTGTAAAAAATCGACACCTTGTGCTTTTCGATCATTTGCCAGAAACGGCCGGCATGGGGGAACGTAGGAACTCCTTCGAAAATGACCTGGGTGGCTCCTGCCGCCAGAGGACCGTACGCCACATAGGTGTGGCCGGTGATCCAGCCAATATCTGCGGTGCACCAAAAGACGTCCTTGGGCTGGACATCAAACGTCCATTCCATCGTCAGTTTGGCCCACAGCAGGTAGCCCGCCGTCGAATGCTGGACACCTTTGGGTTTGCCTGTGGATCCGGAGGTATAGAGAATGAACAAGGGGTGTTCGGCGCCAACCTGTTCGGGCTTGCACACCTCGCTCTGGCCCTTGAGCACCTCGTCAAAGGTTTTATCCCGCCCTGCCACCATATTGCAGGCAGTTGAGGTACGCTGAAACACCAGGACGGTTTTGATGGTCTCGCAGCCGCCCATGCCGAGGGCCTCATCCACAATCGCCTTCAGGGGTAACTCTTTGCCACCCCGCATCTGGTAGTTGGCCGTAATGACCGCCACCGCCCCTGCGTCGATAACCCGCTCCTGCAAGGACTTGGCAGAAAACCCCCCAAATACGACCGAATGAGTGGCGCCAATCCGGGCGCACGCCTGCATCGCCACCACGCCCTCGATCGTCATGGGCATGTAGATCAGGACCCGATCACCCTTTTTGATGCCCTGTGATTTAAGGGCGTTGGCAAACTTGCTGACCCTGGCCAGCAATTCCCTGTAGGTCACCCGGGTGACCTTGCCATCGTCCGATTCGAAAATGATCGCTGTCCGGTTTTCCGCAGCGGTGCCGACATGACGGTCAAGGCAGTTGGCCGAAGCATTGAGTTGCCCGTCTTCAAACCACTTGTAGAAGGGTTTGTTGGATTGGTTCAGGATTTTGGTGAAGGGCTTGTGCCAGTCGAGGTTCTCGCGCGCCAACCGAGCCCAGGTGCCCTCGAAATCACGATCAAAGGCGTCACACATGGCCTGGTACTGCGCCATGCCAGAAACCCTCGCGGCTTTCACCACCGAATTCGCAGGCGGGAAAACACGGTTTTCAACCAAGACCGACTGAATCGCTGAGCTGGGAGCACTCATGTTAAAAATCCTCGATAAAGAAAAAAGCCCTTGGGCGGTGTGGTTAACAGTAATTTTGACTGATTTTCTACCGAAAACTAGGGCAAAATCCCACTCTCGTTGAGTCCTTGTCCTACTCACCCCAACGAGTGGGCTCATATTTCCCATGTCAAATTTACCTGCGCCATCCGAGCCCCGACGTCTGCGACCTGTACCCAGAATCATATTTGCCAGCAGATGGCTACAACTCCCCTTGTACATTGGATTGATTGCAGCTCAGGCAGTCTATGTCTACCACTTCTTGCTCGAATTGACCCATCTTATTGAGGCAGCGTTTGGCAATCAGGCTGCCCTTCAGGCTTTGGTAACAAGCGTTGGTTACAAGGAGCCTATCACAAGCGGCCACCTGAACGAAACCATCATCATGCTAGTCGTTCTGGCCCTTATCGATGTAGTGATGATCTCCAACCTGCTGATCATGGTGATCGTTGGAGGATATGAAACATTTGTAAGTCGCATGGACCTAGAAGGCCATCCCGATCAACCAGAATGGCTAAGCCATGTCAACGCCTCGGTCCTAAAGGTCAAACTGGCGACTGCCATTATCGGCATCTCATCGATACATTTGCTTAAAACCTTCATCAACGCCGCAAACTACACCGAGACAGTCATGATGTGGCAAACCCTTATCCATGTCACTTTTCTATTGAGCGCTTTGTCCATAGCGTACACCGACCGACTGCTCAATAGCGTCATTCATGCCAACTCAAATCATTGACTTATCTGCAGAATTGTTCATGCCTACATCTATTAAACAAATTGACCTAATTGACTCGATTGCCGCCGCGCTGCAGTACATCAGCTATTACCATCCCGCCGACTACATCAGCCATCTGGCACGCGCCTACGAGCGCGAGCAAAGCCCGGCTGCCAAAGATGCGATTGCCCAGATCCTGACCAATAGCAAGATGAGCGCCATCGGACACCGGCCCATCTGTCAGGACACCGGCATCGTGAATGTGTTTTTGAAAGTGGGCATGAATGTGCGCTGGGAGGGTTTCACGGGCAGCCTTGAGGATGCGATCAATGAGGGAGTACGTCGCGCCTATACGCATCCTGACAACACCTTGCGCGCCTCGGTGCTGGCCGACCCGCAGTTCCTGCGCAAGAACACCCGTGACAACACGCCCGCGGTGATCTTCACCGAGATTGTGGCGGGCGATACTGTCGAAGTGACGGTGGCCGCCAAAGGAGGTGGCAGCGAAAACAAGAGCAAGATGGTCATGCTCAACCCCAGCGACTCAATTGTGGATTGGGTGCTCAAGACCGTTCCGACTATGGGCGCTGGCTGGTGTCCGCCGGGCATGCTGGGCATCGGTATTGGCGGCACGGCCGAAAAGGCAGCCCTGATGGCCAAGGAAAGTCTGATGGAAGATCTGGACATGTACCAGCTACAGACCAAGTCCAGGCAGGGAGCCGCCTTGACCCAGACCGAAGAGTTGAGGCTTGAGCTGTACGAAAAGGTCAATGCGCTGGGTATTGGTGCCCAGGGCCTGGGCGGGCTGACGACGGTGCTGGATGTGAAGATCAAGATGTACCCCACCCATGCTGCCAGCAAGCCGGTGGCCATGATTCCCAATTGCGCCGCCACACGCCATGCCCATTTCACGCTGGATGGCTCTGGTCCCGTTTATCTCGATCCACCCAGCCTGGATCTTTGGCCCAAGGTTGATTGGATGCCCGACACCCAGAAGAGCCAACGGGTTGACCTCAACGCCCTCAGTCCTGCCGAGGTAGCCAGCTGGAAACCCGGTCAAACCTTGCTGCTCAATGGCAAGTTGCTGACCGGCCGCGATGCCGCCCACAAGCGCATTCAGGATATGCTGGCCAAGGGCGAAAAGCTACCGGTGGACTTCACGAATCGGGTGATCTACTACGTTGGGCCGGTCGATCCGGTGGGCGATGAGGCCGTGGGACCGGCTGGCCCCACCACCTCCACCCGCATGGATAAATTTACCGAGATGATGCTGGCCCAGACCGGGCTGATCGCCATGGTAGGCAAGGCAGAACGCGGGCCGGAAGCCATTGCTGCGATCAAAAAGCATAAGAGTGCCTACCTGATGGCAGTGGGGGGTGCTGCCTACCTGGTGTCCAAAGCCATCAAGAAGGCTCGCGTACTGGCTTTTGCCGATCTGGGCATGGAGGCCATCTATGAATTTGATGTGGTGGACATGCCAGTAACCGTTGCAGTAGACGCCGGCGGCACCAGCGCCCACATCACGGGTCCGGCGCAATGGAGTGAGCGTATTGCCAGCGGCGAATTCAAGGGAATAGCACTCACCACAGCCTGAATCAAACTCATGTGATTTGGCGCTCTGAAACAATTCTGAGCGCCTTGTCCGTACAAGAATCATCGCCCCAAATGAAAAGCCCGCACTGAAAAGATGCGGGCTTTTTGTTGTTTCAGATAGGGCGGCTAATGGGGTGGCTGATGGGACTCGAACCCACGACGACCAGAATCACAATCTGGGACTCTACCAACTGAGCTACAGCCACCACAGGGTAGAAATTATACCGGCAACGCTCAGGACCTGGGGTCTGCCGACGGTGCCGGGACCTTGATTTCAGCCTTATAGCGCTGTTGCAGAAGTTTGGTATAGGCCTGGGCTTGCGCTGCTGCCCAGGACTGCGCCAGTTGACCTCGCTCTGCCTTTTGCAGATCCGCAGCAGGCGTCTCGCGGGCAAATACGCGGTTGATGCGGGCTATCGCATAGCCTTGTGAGCCCAGATCGATGCCAACCAAGGTTGGGACAGACTTGGCATCGGCACGCATCACAGCCTCCAGCAACTGGGGCGCCGTGCCCTGTGACTGGTCACGAGACAGGGTCTGTGCAGGCTTGAAGCTGGCCTTGTCAGGGCTGACTTTCCATTCAGCCAGCTTTTTTTCGCCTTCCTGACGGGCCAGCTCAGATGCCTTGCTATTGATCAGCAGTTCACGAACCCGGGCGCTGACATCACTCAAGGGCAGGGTACTGGCAGCTTTGTATTCAACAATACGCGCGGAGACCAACTGGCTCGGCCCCACCTCAATGGCCTGGGTATTTCGCTTGCTCTCAATGGCATCTGAACTGAAGACCGCCTCAAGAAACTTGGGATTGGCCAACACACCCGTGGCGCCTGGACCAGGCTGGCGTTGCAGATTTGCGGCCGTCTTCACTTCCAGCTTAAGTCGCTCTGCAGCGGGCTTCAGGCTATCGGACTGCTCATAAACGGTGTTGCTGAAAATCTCGGCAGCTTCGGCAAATTTCTTCTGCGCTTGCTGCGCCTTGAGATCGGCTTCGATAGACGGACGCAGCTCCTCATAGGACTTGCGTTTTGGGGCTTTAATGTCGGTGAGCTTGATGATGTGGTAGCCAAAGTCTGATTCCACCACTGGGCTGATCTCGCCTTTGGACATGGCAAAAGCCGCATCTTCAAAGGGTTTCACCATTGCCCCCCGGGAAAAGAAGTCAAGATCGCCCCCCTTGGCAGCCGAACCGGGGTCCTGCGACTCTTTGCGCGCAAGCTCGGCAAAGTCTTTGGGTGACTGACGCAACTTGGCCAATAGCGCCTCAGCCTTGGCTTTGGCTTTTTCACGCTCGCTCACCGGAGCATCCTTGCCGGCAGCCAGCAGAATATGACTGGCTCGACGCTCCTCGCCACCGCTGAGACTGGCGACATTCTGTTCGTAATACGTCTTCAAATCCTGCTCGTTCACGGCAATGGTTTTCTTGATGGCATCCAGGTCCAGGACCAGGTACTCGATACGCACCAATTCGGGCGAACGAAAGAGCGATTGATTCGCTTGGTAATAAGTCTCGAGCTCAGCATCGGTCAGATTGATTCGAGATGCAAAATCCTTGGCTTCAAAACGGGCCAACTGAACTTCCCGTCGCTGGAAGTAAGCGTTGAGAATAAGGTCTGCCAACACCGGCGGGGCAAAACCAGTTTGCATCAGACCCGACTCAACCTGCCGCACGGACAGGTCTTGCCGAACATTGGCCTCATACATTTCCGGCGTCATGCCCTGGCTACCCAGCAAAAGGCGGTAGCGCTCCATATCAAGGGTGCCATCCGGGCGGCGCAAGGAGGCAATCGCCGGGCTGGATTGCAACTCGCGCGCCAGCCGGGCATCGCCTATGAGCAGATGCGCATCCTGGGCTGCGCGCGCAAGCACCCGCTCTCGGACCATCCGCTCCAAGGTGCTGTAGCGTGCCTGGGGTGAATCCAGCAATTTGGCATCAAGATTGGGCATCACTGATCGCAGGCGGTCAACCTCACGCTTATGGGCAGCCTCCCATTCCGTCTGGGTGACATCATTGCCATCCACCCGGGCCACGACAGCGCCCTTTTCCCGAAAACGGTTGTAGCCGTCGATACCAAACAGCACAAAGGACGGAATGATGAGCAGGAATAGAAGGCCCATCATCAACTTTGTGTGCTTGCGAACGTAATCAAACATGTAATGACTCTCAATCCATACAACAAAAAAGGCGAACAATCTGTTCGCCTTTGCTCGAGTGGTGGGTGCTGACGGGTTCGAACCGCCGACCTACGCCTTGTAAGGGCGCCGCTCTACCAGCTGAGCTAAGCACCCCACCCGTACGGGTTCAGTTCAATGCATCTTTCAATGCTTTGCCCGGACGAAACTTTGGCACCTTGGCAGACTTGATTTTAATCGCAGCGCCGGTACGGGGATTGCGGCCGGTACGGGCAGCACGCTTACCCACTGCAAATGTTCCAAAACCTACCAGAGACACGGTGCCGCCCTTTTTCAGGGTGGTACGCACAGCGCCAATGGTGGCTTCCAAGGCGCGAGTGGCAGCGGCCTTGGAAATGTCAGCCTGCTTGGCGATATGTTCGATAAGTTCTGTTTTATTCATAGTGAGTCCCAGTGTGTTGATGTGAGTTGAAAAAATGATTCGCGTTTTGCTTTTCGAAAACTGTGAATCAAAACTTGAGTGCTGCTTTTACCTTACAGAAATTAAATAGTGATTATGAGATAAGACGCTTTGATTTTTAACTGTTTGGACAAAAGGCAAGAAGTAAAGGTATTTTAGACATGTTCAATGCACCTGAGTCCATACCGGGATTACCCCAACTTTTTTGGACTTGACGAAATTTCCTAAGTGCTGCAGTGTTTCTACAAGGCTGAAGCAATCGCTTTACCCAGATCCCCCGTGCCAGCCGAGCCTCCAATATCCGGCGTACGCGGAGCACCACTCTTTGGATCCAGGACTTTTTCAATAGCCGCCAAGACTGCATCATGCGCAGCCTTGTGCCCCAGAAACTCGAGCATCATCGCCCCACACCAGATTTGACCAATGGGGTTGGCTACGCCTTTTCCCGCGATATCGGGCGCAGAACCATGAACAGGTTCAAAGAGCGATGGGAACTTGCGCTCCGGATTCAGGTTGGCGCTTGGTGCGATACCAATGGTGCCTGTACAGGCCGGGCCCAGATCGCTCAGGATGTCCCCAAACAGATTGCTGGCAACCACCACATCAAAGTAGTCGGGGCGTTGCACAAAGTGCGCCGTCAGGATGTCAATGTGGAACTTGTCGGTTTTGACTTCTGGATAGAGTTTGGCCATGGCCTCGACCCGCTCATCCCAGTAGGGCATGGTGATCGCGATGCCATTGGATTTGGTGGCACTGGTCAGATGCTTGCGTGGTCTTGCTTGGGCCAGTTCATAGGCAAACTTCAACACGCGGTCAACGCCAAAACGTGAAAATACCGCCTCTTGCATCACCATCTCGCGCTCGGTACCAGCAAACATTCGGCCACCTACGGCCGAGTACTCGCCTTCCGTGTTTTCGCGCACGATGTACATGTCGATCTCCCCTGGCGCCCGGGCGCTGCCATCCTTGCGTACCACCGGCGCCACAATACCAGGCATCAACCTAGCTGGTCGCAGATTGACATACTGATCAAACTCGCGACGAAATAGGATGAGCGAACCCCAGAGGGAGACATGGTCCGCTATTTTTTCTGGCCAACCTACAGCGCCAAAATAAATTGCATCGTGGCTTCCCACCTGATCCTTCCAGTTGTCGGGCATCATGCGCCCATGCTTTTCAAAGTAATCCCAGCAGGCAAAATCGAAATGGTCAAATTCCAGCTCGAGTCCAAATTTGCTGGCAGCAGCTTCCATCACCCGGATACCCTCAGGCATGGTTTCCTTGCCAATTCCGTCCCCTGCGATGACGGCAATACGTTTTTTGCTCACGATAGACTCCTTCTACATGTCTCAGGTTTCAAAAAAATCATGGCACTCGGCCAATAAAAGTTCCGGCGCTTCCTCAGCGATGTAATGGCCGCAGGGTAGTGCATGTCCGTCAACCTGTGACGCTACTTCGCGCCACAGACCCAGCACATCAAAATTCTGCCCAACTGCGCCATGCAGACCCCACAGGATACGCAACGGTGACAAGACCCGCCGGCCCGCTTCTTGATCGGCGCGATCATGCACCAGATCAATGGTGGCAGCAGCACGATAGTCTTCGCAAATACCTCGCGCAGACCCAGGCCGCGCAATGCAGCGTTCGTATTCGGCCAGAGCTTCGCTCTGAAAGATTGACAGTCCCCCGTGCCGGCGGCCCATCACACTGCGCAGGTAACGAATTGGATCAGAGTCGATCAACGCCTCCGGCAGGGGGGGCGGTTGAATCAGAAAAAACCAATGCCAATAGGCCCTGGCAAAACCATCGCTGGCTTGGCGGTACATCGCCAGTGTGGGCGCAATATCCAGCAAGATCATGCGCTCCACAGCGTGTGGGTGATCGAGCGCAAGCCGGTGTGCTACACGCGCGCCCCGGTCATGGGCCAGCACCTGAAATTTCTCAACGCCAAAGTGATGCATCACCGCCAGAGCATCAAGCGACATTTCTCTTTTTGAGTAGGCAAGGTGGTCTGGTTCCGATTGGGGACGGTCTGAATCGCCGTAGCCCCGCAAGTCAAACATGAACAAAGAAAATTTCTTGGCCAGTATCGGCGCGATCCGATGCCACATGGCATGGGTCTGCGGATGTCCGTGCAACATCAACAAGGGCTTCCCCACCCCGCAGCGCCGTCCAGACAGGGTCACGCCACCGCGTTGAAGGGTAAACGGTTCGGATGGGTCAAACATGCTCACGCCAAGTCCTCACTGAGTTGGTCTTACCACCAACCCGACCCCGATGGCCGTCAGCGCGGTGCCCAACAATATGACAATTGTGATCGGCTCGCCAAAAAGGAGCCAGGCCAACATGGCTGTGGCGGGTGGAACCAGGTACAGCAAGCTTGTGACCGTCGTTGCTGCTCCGCGCTGTATCAGAAGGTAGAGCAAGGAACTGCCGCCAAGAGTCAGGCCAAGAACAGACCATGCCATGGCACCCGCCAACTCGAGATTGAGGCTTCCTGACGGTCCGACCCAACGAATCATCTCGTCCTCCAGCATCGCCAGTGGGAAAGTCACTGCGAATGCAGCCATCAACTGCACAGCATTGGCCGATCGGACATCACAAGGTTTGACAAACCGTTTTTGGTACAGGGTGCCAGTGGTAATGCTCAATAAAGCCAGCACCGCCAGCGACAGGTTGGTCCAGTCTGCCTCGCCACCCTTGCCAAATTTATTTGACACCACAAGAACCAGACCGACCAGCCCCAGCAGCAGTCCCAGCCATTGTTTCTGGGTGACTCGACTTCCACTGGCGGAAAGCCAGACCGCTGTAAGTACCGGTTGCAGTCCAACGATCAGGGCGCTCAGGCCCGCGCCCATACCGGCCTTGACCGCCGACCAGACCCCCCCCAGATAACCGCCATGCATCAGCACACCGGTCAGGGCCAGGTGCAGCCACTGCTGCCTTGTATCAGGCCAGGCCACCCGGGCTAAACCAATCCAGATCAGAAAGCAAAGTATTGACAGCGCATAACGAAGCGCAAGAAACGACATGGGCGGTGCGTAGGGCATGCCATACCGCGCAACGATGAAGCCGGTGCTCCAGATCATCACGAACACTAGCGGCATCGCCCGCAACAGGGCGTCGTCCTGGACCTGTGACTTCATTTGACCCGCGCCCGGATTTCCGGCAGGGCCTTCTGCAAGTAGTAAACCATAGACCAGACGGTCAGTACGGCAGCCAGCCAGATCAGTCCACCGCCCCAGACCCGGGTATCGATCAGACCGAACAACATGCCGTCAAAAAGGAGAAAGGGAATGGCCACCATCTGTACCGTGGTCTTGAGCTTGCCCAGCATGTGCACAGCAACGCTCTTGTGCGCGCCAATCTGAGCCATCCATTCCCGCAACGCTGAAATGGCTATCTCACGGCCAATAATGATCAGGGCCACAAAAACATCGGCTCTTTGCAAATCGACAAGCACCAGTAATGAGGCGCATACCAGGAATTTGTCAGCCACCGGATCCAGAAAGGCGCCAAAGGAGGAAACCTGGTTGAGTTTTCTTGCCAGATAGCCGTCCAGCCAGTCAGTCAAGGCGAACACGACAAACATCACCGTGGCAACCAGATTGCAAGTTTCGGGAGCCAGTGGCAGATAAAACACCCCGACAATCAATGGGATCGCGACGATACGCGTCCAGGTCATCAAAGTTGGGATGGTCAAAAACATGCCGTAATTGTGGCATGAGCCAGCAGCCTCAATGCAGGAACTGGTAGATGGATTCGGCCAGCTCCTTGGATATACCTTCCACTGTAGCCAGATCCTCCACGCTGGCAGCCGCCACTCCGCGAGCCCCCCCAAAGCGCTGCAGTAACTTGGCCCGCCGCCTGGGCCCGACCCCAGGTATTTCCTCGATTCGGCTGGCGCCGACCCGGACCTTGGCACGCGCAGCCCGCATACCGGTAATGGCAAAACGGTGCGCCTCATCGCGAATTTGCGCCACCAGCATCAGCGCAGCGGAATCCTTGCCAAGATACACCTTGGGTCGACCATCGGCAAAAACCAGCTCCTCCAACCCCACTTTACGGCCTTCTCCTTTTTCCACTCCGACAATCAGCGATAGATCCAGTCCGAGTTGCTCAAAGACTTGTCTGGCCATGGCCACCTGACCTTTGCCGCCATCCACCAACACCAGGTCAGGCAACCTGTCTGTTCCTTCGGTCGCGTCGCTGCCCTGACTGGCATGGCCGCTCTGATCTGGCCCCAGACCCTCTTTCAAGGCCTGGGCCAGCCGGGTGTAACGTCGGGTCAGTACCTGACGCATGGCCGCGTAATCATCGCCCGCTGTGACGCCCCCGATGTTGTAGCGACGATATTCGCTGCTTTGCAGCTTGTGGTGATGAAAGACGACACAGGACGCCTGGGTCGATTCACCGGCCGTATGGGAAATGTCAAAACATTCGATCCGTAGTTCCTCCAGTCGATCCTGCGGCAAGCCCAGAGCCTCGGCAAGTGCTCGGGTGCGCGCCTGTTGCGACCCTTCTTCGGCCAACAAGCGGGTCAGTTGAAGACCGGCATTGGTCTGTGCCATCTCAAGCCAGCGTCGACGATGCTCCCTGGGTTGGTGAATAGCATGCATCTTGACGCCGGTTTGCCCAGACAGGGCTTGTAGCAGCTCCTTGCTGACCGGTTCGCTGGTGATCAGGGTCGGCACGGCCGGCACCGCCAGATAGTGCTGCGCAATAAAGGCTTCAAGTATCTGGGCCGGCACCGAGCTTGCCGCCTTTGACCCCGGCTCAGCCGGTCCCAAGCCCGTCGCTTCATCGAGTTGAGACGGAAAGTAGGCACGATCCCCCAGATGACGGCCTCCCCGCACCATGGCCAGATTGACGCAGGCACGCCCACCCTGAACCTTCACCGCAAGAATATCGACATCGCGGTCATCGGAACTTTCCACTGCCTGCTGGTGAAGCACATTGGATAGGGCAGCAATTTGATCGCGCAGTTGTGCCGCCTGCTCGAACGCCAGGTTTTCGGAATGACCCAGCATGCGTGATTCCAGTTCCTCAATCAATTGCTGGGTCTCCCCACGCAAGAACGCATGCGCATGCGCCACATCCTGCTCGTAGGCCTGGGCACTCACCAGACCCACACACGGCCCAGAGCAACGCTTGATCTGATACAACAGGCACGGGCGGGTTCGATTGGCAAAGACCGTGTCCTCACAGGTTCTGAGGCGGAAGACCTTCTGCAACAGCAGGATGGCCTCCTTGACCGCCCAAGCACTCGGGTAGGGGCCAAAGTAATTGTGTTTTTTGTCCACTGCGCCGCGGTAGTAGGCGACCCGGGGCCAGGCGGTTGGACCCGCATTGGTGATTGCAGAGCCAGCTGGGCTGGCGACCGTAATCTTCAGGTAAGGATAGCTTTTGTCATCCCGAAACAAAATGTTGTAGCGCGGGTTGAGTGATTTGATCAGATTGTTCTCAAGCAGCAAGGCCTCGGCCTCGGAACGAACCACGGTCGTTTCCAGGCGGGCGATTTTGCCGACCATGTGGCCAATTCGAGTGCCATCGTGATTTTTCTGAAAATAGCTGGAGACCCTCTTTTTCAGGTTTCTTGCCTTGCCGACATAAAGCAGGTTTCCTTCGCCATCGAAATAGCGATACACCCCGGGCAGGGTTGGCAGGGCAGCCACCTGCGAGATCAACTCGGCCATTGACTCCGGCTTCAGTTCCGTAGGCGAATGCTGCCTGACTGCTTGCTTGCTGGTCATGGCCCGTATTGTGGACAATTCACGCATGACTTTGTCATCCTACTGGGATATTTTCTGCCGCGTCATAGACAACCACGGTGATTTGGGGGTGAGCTGGCGACTGGCTCGTCAGTTGGCTGACCGAGGCATTCCGGTTCGACTGTGGCTGGATGATCCTAGCGCCCTGCGCTGGATGGCGCCCGGGGGCCACCCAGGGGTACAGGTCCAGAACTGGACCCCCTCGTTCAATTGGAGCCAGATGGTCCCGGGCCAGGTTCTCGTCGAGACCTTTGGCTGCGAAGTCCCTGAGGCCTATGTGGAACTGTTTGTCAGCCCGCTGGGAGCAAGCCAGCGGGCCTGGATCAACCTTGAGTACCTCTCAGCCCAAAGCTATGTCGAACGCAGCCACGGCTTGCCCTCACCGGTGCTCACCGGGGCAGGCCAGGGCTTGACCAAGTATTTCTTCTATCCAGGGTTTACTGCTCGCACGGGAGGCCTGTTGAGAGAGCCTGACCTGATGGCGCGTCAGGCCAGGTTCTCCAGAGACACTTGGCTCAGCAGACTGGGCATCGAAATTACCCCTGGCGAACGCCTGGTTTCATTGTTCTGCTACGAGCCCGATCGCCTGCCTCAAGTCCTTGCACAATTGGCTTCTGAGCCAAGTCATCTGCTGGTAACAGCTGGACGGGCGGCTTCCTGGGTTCGGTCTTGCCCCACACCAAAGGGCTTGAAGGTCAGTTTCCTGCCCTATTTGCAACAAGATGACTTTGACCATCTGCTCTGGAGTTGCGATCTCAATTTTGTACGTGGAGAAGACTCCCTGGTCAGGGCGCTATGGGCTGCTCGCCCCTTCGTCTGGCAAATTTACCCTCAGCAGGACAACGCCCACCACGCAAAATTGACAGCTTTTCTAGACTGGATGGACGCGCCAGAATCGCTGCGCGACCTGCACCGAATTTGGAATGCCCTGGATGAGGGTCCCCTGCCCGCGCTGGATCTGACAGCCTGGGGTAAGGCCACCCAGAGGGCTTGTCGTCGATTGCTGGAGCAGACCGATCTGACCACCCAACTCCTTGAATTTGTGAATCGCATCACTAAATAAGGGCAGGCCCTGAAAAAACGTTAAAATTTAAGGCTTTGCTGAGTTCTACCCGGACTGTCTGGACTGAACTTGCCTTATCAGCCGCAGCAACACCGTCAAGTCGGAAAATGAGCGGCCAACCCTTTGGACTATCACTATGAAAATCGCCCAGGAAATTCGTGCCGGCAATGTCATCATGCATGGGAAAGACCCTATGGTCGTGCTTAAAACCGAGTACAGCCGAGGCGGACGCAACTCTGCAACCGTTCGCATGAAGCTCAAAAGCCTGATCGCCAACTTTGGTACCGAGGTGGTCTTCAAGGCCGACGACAAGATGGACCAAATCGTCCTGGACAAGAAGGAGTGCACCTACTCCTACTTTGCCGACCCCATGTATGTCTGCATGGATGAAGAATTCAACCAGTACGAGGTTGAAGCTGAAAACATGGGTGATGCCCTCTACTACCTTGAGGACGGCATGGCGCTTGAGGTTGTCTTCTATGATGGAAAAGCCATCTCGGTGGAGATGCCCACCAGTGTGGTCCGTGAGATCACCTGGACTGAACCGGCGGTCAAAGGCGATACCTCTGGCAAGGTTCTCAAGCCCGCCAAGATTGCCACTGGCTTTGAAGTGCCCGTTCCCCTCTTCGTCGACCAGGGCGACAAGATCGAGATTGATACCCGTACCGGCGAGTACCGCAAGCGCGTCTAACGCTGTCTGGGCTCCTGCCATGAAAGCCCCCCGCCGGGGGCTTTTTTTATTGTTCGGGCTGAAAGCTTGCTCACTCTTGCTGGCCTCAGGCAGCTTCATGGTGTAGGCTACCCTCATGGACGAAACCAAGACCGTTGACCCGACCGAGCCGAACAGCCAGTTCAGAGA
>JAFMFB010000025.1 GCA_017856435.1 Burkholderiaceae bacterium | reverse complement strand
GTGGGCGCCGGCCTGGTGATCGACCACAGCAAGTACATGCGCAACCTGCTGGCGCTGGACCTTGACAAGCGCACCGCCAGGGTCGAGCCCGGCCTGGTGCTGGACCACCTCAACGCCCAGCTCAAACCGCACGGCCTGTGGTACCCGGTGGATGTCTCCACCAGCGCCCAGGCCACCCTGGGCGGCATGGCTGGCAACAACTCCTGCGGCAGCCGATCGATCGCCTACGGCAACATGGTGCACAACGTCGAGGGCGTGCAGGCCTGGCTAGCCGATGGCGAGCTGCTGGACTTTGGCCGCATGGCGCAGGCCAGCGGGCGGGTGCAACAGATTGGCCACTTTGTGCGTGACCTGGCCGCCCGGCACCGCAGCGAGATCGAGGCACGCTGGCCCAAGGTGTTGCGCCGGGTGGCGGGCTACAACCTGGACATCTTTCACAGCCAGAGCGAGAAGCCCTACACCCAGGACGGCTCGGTCAACCTGGCGCATCTGCTGATCGGCAGTGAAGGCACGCTGGCACTGACCCGTTCGCTGGACCTGCGCCTGAGCGAATTGCCGCGCGCCAAGGTTCTGGGCGTGGTGAACTTCCCGACCTTCTACCAGGCGATGGACAGTGCCCAGCACATTGTCAAGCTGGGTCACAACATGCAGCGCGGCGCACTGACTGCGGTGGAGCTGGTGGATCGCACCATGATCGAGCTGTCACTGCAGAACCCGGCCTTTGCGCCGACCATCCGCACCGCCCTGGCCCCGGCCATCAACGGCGGCAAGCCGGCGGCCATTTTGCTGGTGGAGTTTTCCGGTGCCAGCAAGGCCGATATTGCGCCCAAGATTCAGGAACTGGTGGACCTGATGGGCGAGCTGGGTCTGCCCGGCAGCGTGGTGCAGATGCTGGACGATACGCCTCAGAAAAACCTGTGGGAGGTGCGCAAGGCGGGGCTGAACATCATGATGAGCCTGCGCGGCGACGGCAAGCCGGTGAGCTTTATTGAAGACTGCGCAGTGCCCCTGCCGCATCTGGCCGAATACACCGATGCATTGACCGAGGTGTTTCGCAAGCATGGCAGCCGCGGCACCTGGTACGCCCATGCCTCGGTGGGCACCTTGCATGTGCGTCCGATCCTGGACATGCGCCGCGATGGTGCCCACAAGATGCGCGCTATTGCCGAAGAGGCCAGCGAACTGGTGCGCAAATTCAAGGGCGCCTACAGTGGCGAGCATGGCGATGGCCTGTGCCGCGGCGAATGGATCGAGTGGCAGTTCGGCCCGCAGCTGACCCAGGCCTTTGCCGCCATCAAGCAGCACCTGGACCCGCTGCAGCGGCTCAGCCCGCAGCGGCTGGTGAATCCGCCCCGCATGGACGACACCCGTCTGATGCGCTTCCCGCCCAGCTACCGGGTGATACCGCTGCAGCCGGCGCTGGACTGGAGCGCCTGGAATGTGCAGAACAACCCGGTGACCGAACAGACCACCCCAGCGGGCAGCGGTGGCGACCCGGCCCTCGGGCTGGCCAAGCATGTCGAGATGTGCAACAACAACGGCCACTGCCGCAAGTTCGACGCCGGCACCATGTGCCCCAGCTACCGCGTCACCCGCGATGAGCAGCATTCCACCCGGGGCCGTGCCAACACCCTGCGCCTGGCCCTGTCCGGCCAGATCGATGGGCTGAATGCAGCGCAGGCGCTGGCCAGTGAAGACGTGCGCCAGGCGATGGACTTGTGTGTGAGCTGCAAGGGCTGCCGGCGCGACTGCCCCACCGGAGTGGACATGGCCAAGCTGAAGATCGAGGTCTTGCAGCACGCCAAGGCTCAACAAGGGCACACCCTGAAAGACCGGCTGATCGGACGCCTGCCCGACTACGCCCCATGGGCTGCCCGGCTGGCGCCCCTGCTCAATCTGCGTGACCGCCTGCCCCTGCTGGCCAGACTGAGCGAAAAGCTGCTGGGCCTGTCAGCCCGGCGCAGCCTGCCGACCTGGCAGCGCCAGCATTTTTTCAACCACCCGGTGCACAGCGCCAGCCGCGCCGATGTGCTGGCCGCCGCGCGACCGGTGGTGCTCTGGGTTGACACCTTCAACGGCTACTTCGAGTCGAACAATGCCCTGGCTGCGCTGCAGGTGCTGCAGGCTGCCGGCTACACGGTGCATGTGGCCAGCAAGCACACGCCCGACGGCGGGCATTTGTGTTGCGGCCGCACCCTGCTGTCGGTGGGCATGGTGACGCAGGCGCGCGCCAAGGCCCGCGAGGTGGTGGACAGCCTGCTGCCCTTTGCCCAGCAGGGCATTGCCATCGTGGGTCTGGAGCCCAGCTGCTTGCTCAGCCTGCGCGATGAGTACCTGGCCATGGGCCTGGGCGGTGAGGCCGCGGTGATCGCCGAGCAGGCCATGCTGTTTGAAGAGTTTTTGGCCCGCGAAGCCAGGGCCGGTCAGCTGGACACCCTGACAAGCCAGCTGTCGGGCCTGAACCAGCCCCTGCTGTTGCACGGCCACTGCCACCAGAAAGCCTTTGATGCGGTGAGTCCGGTGCTGGAAGTGCTGCGCCTGATTCCCGGCGCCAAGCCGCAGCTGATCGAGAGCAGCTGCTGCGGCATGGCCGGCAGTTTTGGCTATGAGGCTGAGCACCATGCGGTGTCGATGCAAATGGCCGAGGCCGACCTGCTGCCGGCGCTGCGCGCACAACCTGATGCGATCGTGGTGGCCGATGGCACCAGCTGCCGCCATCAAATCAAGGATGGCGCCCAGCGCCAGGCCTTGCACGTGGCCAGCCTGCTGGCGAGCCAGTTGAAAAAGCCTGGCTGAAGAAGTCTGGTTGAAGGAGTCAGCCTGGGCAGGCTGATGCGCCGGCCTCAGTGTGCGCCGGGGGAGTGGATCAGATCAAAACAGAATGAGCCAAGGTAAGGCTTGGTTTTGGCGATGTAGTGCCTGCCTTGATCGGTCAGCACGGCTTCGGCGCCCGCAAATTCCACCCCCCGCTCAACCAGCAGGTTCATGGTCTGGTGCAAGTCTGAAACCGCCAGGCAAATGCATTTGACGCCCTCGCCAGCATCCTTTTGATGCGAGGTGGTCAATTTCAGCATGAGCGTGCTTTGCTTGTCCTTGGACTGCAAGGCCAGGATCTTTTCCGAACAGCTGGGATTGAAGTTGGCAGGAGCCTCTTGCGCATCGAGCAGTTTCGAAAAGAAATCCTGCCATTGACTGGCTTGGTCAGGGCGGACCTGAATGGCCAGGCCAAACACCTGATTGCTGACCAGCGCCGGCGGATTTTGCTGGGCGTCATCAATAGGCTTGTAGTCCACATCGTAGATCGAGAACTTGGAGTCACTCTCGACAAAAAAGATCCTGCAGGCACCCGGCCCCATGATGGAGGGAATATGCAACTCCATCACCTCGGCGCGATCAGGCATTCGCCACGATCCGTTGGTCAGCACATTGTGATAGATGGCGCGGGCATCACGCACCTTCAGGCCAATCCCGGAAACAAATGTGCCTTCCAGCCTGCTACTGTCGCTTTGAGGGGCTGTCTGGACCACCCGGACCACAATGTTGATCCTGCCCTGCCGATACAACAACTTGTCACGCCAACGGTGACGGCCGACCAGCCCAAAACCGAACTGCACTAGGACCTCACCCAAAGCCACTGGCTGATCGGTGCTGATTTCCACGAATTCAAGCTCGTCAAAGTGGGCCGGGCCGGTGGCGACCTGATCGCTTCTTTCAGGAGCAAGACGCCTGTCAATACCGCTACGCCGATCTTCATCGGTTCGCATCAGGTTTTCGTTTTTGGGTGTCATGACACTAACTCCTTGGCCAAACCGATCGGCGGATTTATCTGTGCGACAGCTCGCAAGACATCCGCCGTCGTGCTTGGCAACTCAAAAAATTCCAGGATGGGGGGAATCTGCTCAAACAACATGTCAAAACCAGTCACCGCCTCACAGCCACGCGCTTTTGCGGCGAGCAGGAATGGAGTGGACTCAGAACTCAGCACCACTTCGCCCACCTGCATGGTTTCATTCAGCAGGTTGACATCCAGCGGCATGGCGTCACCATCATTCATGCCCAGAGGCGTCGCATTGATCACCATGTCGCACTGCTTAGGATCAGGGGCCCCGGACATCACCGACACCTTCACACGGGGGTAGTGGCTATTCAGTCTCTGGGCCAAGGAGGCCGCCAGGCCTGCATGCATGTCGAAGAGCCTGATCTGGGCAATGCCGGCATCGGCCAGTGAGGCAGCGATGGCACTGCCGACTCCGCCACATCCGATCAGCAGGGCTGTTTTGCCGCCAAGGTTGCGCCCCTTGGCATGCAGCGCCCGTACAAAGCCCTCCCCATCGAACATGTCGCCGATCAACTTGCCGTCGTGGGTACGCCGCACCACATTGCAGGAGCCAGCCACCTGGGCGCGCTTGCCGACCTGATCAACCAGGTCAACGGTGCGCATTTTGTAGGGCATGGTGATCAGGGCAGCGCGCGTGTTATCCAGCGAGAACAGCACACGTAACAGATCAGAAAAAGAACTGGTCTTGGGGTTGCACGCCATGGGCACAACAAGCGTTTTTTGCCCGATCGAGGCAAAGTAGGGGTTGTAGATCAGGGGCGCTCTGAAGGTATGGGTGGGATAGCCAATATGGGCGATGGTTTCCGTGCTGCCATCAATGATCATGGGCGCCAGGGTTCTGGCGCCAATCACGCTGGCTGAGTCAAACGGATCTCTCATGATGCCCTGCTGCTAGTCATATGCTTGTTAAAAAACCTCTGAACTTCAAAGCGCAAGATCGAACTCATGCTTGAGAAGATCGATTCTGCGGTCTGCTATCAACTAGGTATAAAACTGATGGCCCGATAAAAAAAAATTTTGGACCAATTGGTTAGTACTGATTCAAGTTTGTACCACCTATTTAGTCTTGTCAACACCTCAAGAAACACTTTTTTATAAAAATTTTGTAAATTCCGTTTAAATTTGCATCAATGCAGTTAATTTTTGACCAATCTGTAAAAAAATTCCAGGGATTGGAACAACTAAAAGCATTTTATTTTGGTTTTTTGTGTCAAAACCAATCAAAAAACAGCTGGAGGACGGGCAGATGCCCGTCAGGCGACCCGAATTAATCGGCGCGCAGGAAGCGTACGATCATTTCAACCACACTGTCCCGGCGACGGGTGTGTTCTGCTGGCGTTGTGGGCTGGCGCCTGAAGATCATGTTGAAGGTGTAGCGATTGGAGACGTTGAAAAAGGCCAAGGCAGAGATGGACGCATGGACGTCCAGAGGATCAAGATCAGGCCTGAAGACGCCGGACATCACGCCCCGCCGGTACAGCTTTTCGATGGTGGTAATGGCCGGCAAATTCAGGTCTGACATGAGTTCGCTTTTCGCCATGTACTGGGCGCGGTGCATGTTTTCGGACATGACCGTGCGAATGTAGGACTCGTTGCTGTTGTGGTGGTCAAAGGTGAAGGCCACCAGTTTGCGCAGGGCCTCTTCAGGGTCGAGGTTGTCCAGATTCAGGTCGCCCTCTTCCTGGCGCATGCGCCGGTACGATTCTTCCAGCACGGCCGTGTACAGGCCTTCCTTGCTACCGAAATAGTAGTAGATCATCCGCTTGCTGGTATCGGTCGCAGCGGCAATTTCATCGATGCGGGCGCCCGCCAAGCCTTTTTCGCCGAACTCCTGCATGGCAACGGCCAGGATATTGGCTTTGGTACGCTCAGGATGGTTGGTACGCGAGCCTTCCTTGGGCGCTGTGCCGACAGAATTCACCACCGAATGTACTGTTTCGTCCATGGCAAATTATAAGCATGGGTGAAATTAAAAAACAAATTCCAATGGTGTTTTTTGTTTCATTCTGTCCAGAATGGCAAAGTTTTGGTCTCAAGGGATGGCATTGTGGTGATCAGGGCCGGATACTTGTGGCAACTCTCACAGAAGGCTGGTGGCTGTAACAAACCCATATCACGCCCAAATTAAGCCCAAATTAAGCCCAAATCACACCACGACCGCTCCAAGACCAGTCACTGAGTCAGTCGGTCAGGGCTTCACCCGCGAGCAGTGCCTGGAAAAAGGCTGAGCGCTGCGCGGGGCTGAGGTGCAGAAAGTGACGGTAAGACTGTGCGCCGAAAAACATCGGGTCCATCAGGTAAACCGGCAGCGACAAGCGCTGCTCATCTTCAAAGCCCTGTCCGGGCATGGCTGCCAGGGCCTGGCGCCGAAGCTTGGCAGGCATGGTGGCGAAGAGGGCCACATAGGCCAGGTATTCCCGCGCATGCACACTGGGGCGGTCAATGCTGAAGTGGGCATTGGTAATGGCATGCGCAACTTCATGCGCCGCCAGGCTTTGATACACCTCACGGGTGATCGACAGGTTGAACCAGTTTCTGAATTTTCGAAACGAGCTGAATGAAAGCATGTAGATCAAACTTTGATCCGGCATGAAAATGCCGGCAGCCGTATTTGATGCATCAGATGGCAGGCTTGGCCTGACCTCCAGTCGGACCGGTTGCCGCAAATCAAGTCCGTACTCGGCAAAGAAAGTCAGTGCCCGGCCGACACCAACACAGACATCGGCAGCATCCAACGGATCGGCCACCTGAAGTTGCAGCCGCTCCAGCTGGCACGCCGCTGCCGGCAAAGGCCCCAAGCCTAGGCCAAAGCCCAGCACGCCTGATACGAGTAAGGTGCGCCATTGCATACGCTTGATTCTTTTTGCAAACCCGCTCGCAAAATTGATGGAAGTCATCAGAATTGCTTTTCAGCGGGATTGCCGGGCCAAATCAGGCAACAGCCCCCTGACGCACTGGCCCGGTGTCATACTCCGGCGCCCATCCGATTGAGTCTGGCCTGGGTCAGGCCAGGCTCAGGCGATACTAGGCCCCGTGCAATTGCAAGAGATTCTTTTTAGCCAGGGTTTTGGCACGCGACGGGTGTGTGCCGGACTGATCCAGCAAGGCCGGGTTCAGGTGTATGACCCAGCTTCGGACCACTGGCGTCCAATCTACGATGCCCATGCCGAGCTGGCGCCCGAGGGCCTGCGCTTTCGCGTGCAGGACAGTGAATGGAGCTTTCACGCCAAGGCCTATGTCATGCTGCACAAGCCTGCAGGCACCGAGTGCTCGCAGAAACCCTCGGCCTGGCCCAGTATCTACACCCTGCTGCCGGCACCACTGCGCCAACGGCCGCAAAAAGGGGCGGTCCAAGGCGTGCAGGCGGTGGGACGTCTGGACCAGGACACCACCGGCCTGCTGCTGCTGACCGATGATGGCCAGTTCATCCACCGCATGAGTTCACCCAAACACCACGTGCCCAAGGTCTATGAGGTGCGCACCAGGCACCCGATCGATGCGCAGCAGCTGGAGCGGCTGCTGGCCGGTGTGGTGCTCGATGACAGCCCCAAGCCAGTGCGCGCGGCCGCCTGCGAGGCAGTTGATTCGCTTCAGCTTCGCCTGACCCTGACCGAAGGCAAATACCACCAGGTCAAGCGCATGCTGGCTGCGGTGGGCAACCGGGTGGAGCAATTGCATCGCTCGCAGATCGGCCCGTTGAGGCTGCCGGATGATCTGCAAGCGGGGCATTGGCGCTGGCTGAGCGCCGCCGAACTGGCATCCATCAGCGCCTGATCCCCGCATTCATGGTTGGCCTGCGGATCCGATGATGGCCGATGCACCGGTAAACTTGGCCACTCTACTCAAACATTTTTATCGTGCAGCAGTTTTCCCACATGGCCATCGCACTCTTCACAACGTTCTGCACCCCGCTGCATATTGCGCTGCGCACTACCCTGTACACCACCCTGTGTTCACTTTGCTCTGCGCTTTTCACACCCCGCGGCACCTTGCGTCGTTCACGGTTTGCACGCGCCTGTGTGGTGCTTGGGTTGATGCAGTTGCCGGCCCTGGCTGCGGCTCAACCCATCTTTGTGCTCAATTCGTTGGATGCCGATGTCAGCGTGATTGACCCGCAGACCTGGACCCAGCTCAAGCGCATTCCCACTGGCAAGCAGCCGCACCATATTTACCTCACACCCGATGAGCGCTCAGTCATCGTGGCCAATGCCTTGAGCGACTCGCTGAGCTTCATCGATCCGCGCACGGCTGAAGTCCAGCGCACCGTGCGTGGCATCACCGACCCCTACCACCTGCGTTTTTCCCCTGACATGCGCTGGTTTGTCACCGCCGGCAACCGACTCAACCATGTGGATGTTTACCGCTGGGATGGCAACGCCCTGACGCTGGCCAAGCGCATTGCCACCGGCAAGACGCCCAGCCACCTCTGGATTGACAGCAGGAGCAGCACCGTCTTTGCCACCATGCAAGACAGCAACGAGTTGGTTGCCATCGACCTCAACAGCCAATCGCTCAAATGGCGCTATGCCACCGGTCCGATGCCCGCCGATGTGTTTGGCACGCCCGATGACCGCACCCTGCTGGTCGGCCTGACCGGTGGCGATTCGGTTGAGGTGATCGATATCAGCAGCGCAACGCCGCGCCGGCTTCAACTGCTTGCCACCGGCAAAGGGGCACACTCCTTTCGTGCTGTCGGTGACCGGCGACATGTGCTGGTGAGCAATCGGGTGGCCAACACCATCAGCAAGATCGACTACCAGACCCTGCAGGTGGTGGACCACTACCCAGCGCCAAGCGGCCCGGACGACATGGAGGTCACCCGCGACGGCCGACTGATCCTGGTCACCTCACGTTGGGCCGGAAAAATGACGGTCATCGATACGGCCAGCCGCAAAGTGATCCGTCAGGTCAAGGTGGGAAAATCTCCGCATGGCATCTGGACTCTGGATCATGCATCGCGCCAGTAGCTGGCTGGCCTGCCTCATCCTGCCAGCGGCCCTGGGCGCGGCGGCCAGCCCCAGCCAAGGCGGGCCCTCGACGGCCTGCCAGCAGGCGGTTTACCTGACCTTTGATACTGGCCACATGGGCGTGGCCCCGCTGATCGCCGAGGTACTGAAACGGCATCAGGTGCGAGTGACTTTTTTTGCCGCCAACGAACGCACCCAGGTCGGCGACGGCAGCCTGGGCGAACATTGGGCAGGCTGGTGGCGCGAGCGAGCGCTGGAAGGCCATGAATTTGCCTCGCACACCCTGGACCATGCTTACTGGCGCGCTGATCTGCCAGGTTCACCCACGCAGTTCCAGATTCGACCCTCGGCTGGCGCGCAGCAAGGTCGCGATCGGGTCATGAACGCCGCCCAGTATTGCCAGCAAATCGATGCTGCCGCCCGGCGGCTGCAAGAGATCACCGGTCAGCCCGCCCTGCCCCTGTTTCGTGCGCCCGGAGGCAAGACCTCGCCCGCCCTGCTGCGCGCTGCGCTGTCCTGCGGCTACGCCCATGTGGGCTGGTCGCCGGCGGGTTTTCTGGGTGACGAGTTGCCCAGTGAGCGTTACAGCAATGCCTTGCTGCTCGAACAAGCCCTGCGCAAGATCCGCGCGGGGGATATTCTGGTGGCCCACCTGGGCATCTGGTCACGCCGTGACCCCTGGGCACCCACGGTGCTGGAGCCCCTGCTTGTTGGCCTGAAGGAGCGCGGTTTCTGCTTTGCCACCCTGAAAGAGCACCCTGCCTACCAGGCCCACATTGCCCGTGGGCGGCGTCCGTCCGGGCTGGCCAACCCGCCTCCCGCAAGTGCCTCACAATAAAGCATGGACTGGTTAAGCGATATCTTTTCCAAGCTGCAGCAAATGCTGTTTGAGGCACTGGTGGCGCCCATCACGCTATGGCTGGGCCTGGCCAACCGGCTGGATGATGCCTTCAACGCTTCGGGCTGGCTGTTAGCCGGACTGTTGCAGTTGCTGGTGCTCATCAGCGTGATCGGGCCCTTGCAGCGCTGGCGCCCGGCGCAGCGCATCGCCGACCCGGCTGCAGTGCGCACCGACATTCTCTACACCCTGATTCACCGGCTCGGGCTGTTTCGCCTGGTCCTCTATTTCTCGCTCATCCCTTTGCTGGAAAATCTGTTTGGTGCCCTGCGGGTGGCTGGTCTGAGTACCCTGCAGGTCGATCAGCTGTGGCCGGGTGTCACCGATCAGGCCCTCATCAGCCTGCTGATTTACCTGGTGCTGTTTGACTTTGTGGACTACTGGATCCATCGGGCCCAGCATCAGTGGAACTGGTGGTGGCAGCTTCACGCCCTGCACCACTCCCAACGCGATCTAACCATGTGGAGTGACAACCGCAACCATCTGCTGGACGATGTCCTGCGCGACACCGTGCTGGTGTGCGTGGCGCACCTGGTTGGCGTGGCGCCCACACAGTTTGTCGCCATCGTCATCATCACCCAGCTGAGCGAAAGTTTTCAGCATGCCAACCTGAAACTTTGGTTCGGGCCGATCGGCGAGCGGCTCTGGATCAGTCCGCGCTTTCATCGCCTGCATCATGCGGTTGGGCTGGGACATGAATCGCCCATCGCGGCCGGCAAAGCCGGCGGCCCCTCTGAGCCACCGCATGTGCGCAACACAAGCGAGCCAGCGGGCTTGGCCCAGGGCGCATCGGCCTATCGGCTGGGCGGACAGAACTACGGGGTTTTGCTGCCCTGCTGGGACATGCTGTTTGGCACCGCCAATTTCGATCTGCGCTACCACCCGACTGGCATCCGCGATCAGGTTGAACAGGACCGCGACTATGGACGCGGCTTCTGGGCACAGCAGTGGCTCGGCCTGAAACGGCTGGCCGGGCATGGTTAAGGGGGCGCGCTGCCATTTGCAGACCGTTTATGCTTGGCCGCCCATGAAAATTGCCCATGACTCTGCTGTTTGATTCGTTCTGCCGCGCCCTGATCTACTGCCTGAGGCCTCGGGTGGTTGCCTTGTCCATCCTGCCGCTGCTGCTGCTGATCGGGCTGACTGGCGGGCTGCTTTATTTTTTCTGGGAAACTGCGGTGGGCTGGATGCAGGGGTGGTTGCAAGACCAGGCACTGCTCAGCCAAGCGCTGGCCCTGCTGGAGGGATTAGGTGCCAGTCGGCTGCGCAATGTGCTGGCCCCCCTGCTGGTCCTGCTGGTCACCCTGCCGATCGTGACGGTGCTGGCCCTGCTGGCGGTATCCTGGTTCATGACACCGGCGCTGGTGGCGCTGGTAGCTGAACGCCGCTTTCCCGAGCTGGCCCGACACCGCGGCGGTGGTTTGTGGGGCAGCATCCTGCTGGGCCTGAGCGCCTCGCTCATGGCTGCCTTGGCCTTGCTGATCTCGATGCCGCTGTGGCTCATTCCACCGCTGGTGATGATCCTGCCGCCCCTGATCTGGGGCTGGCTCACTTACCGGGTCATGGTGTTTGATGTGCTGGCCGAACATGCCAGCCATGAAGAGCGCGCCAAGCTTGTGCGTCGTCACAGGTTGTCGCTGCTGGCCATCGGGGTCATGACCGGCTACCTGGGCGCTGCCCCTGGCGCCATCTGGACCCTGGGGGCCATGGCGGTCGTTCTGGCTCCCCTGCTGGTGCCGGTAGCGATCTGGATCTACACCTTTGTCTTTGCCTTTTCCTCACTCTGGTTTGCCCATTACTGCCTGGCGGCTCTGTCGGGCTTGCGCAGCGAACCAGTGGTGCCCCCGGCCCTCAACCACAGCCCAACCCCGCCCCAGGATCCTGACAATGTCCCTCCTCCCTGAATCCACGACCCAGATTGGTCTGATCATCATTGGTGATGAAATTCTTTCCGGCAAGCGTGCCGACAAGCATCTGCCCAAGGTGATTGAGCTGCTGGCTGCGCGTGGCCTGCAACTCTCGCATGCCGACTATGTGGGTGACGACCCGCAGCGCATCACTGAGGCCCTGGCACGGGCTTTTGACTCGGGCCAGGTGGTCTTCTCCTGCGGCGGCATCGGCGCCACCCCCGATGACCACACACGCCAGTGTGCGGCGCGGGCACTGGGTGTGGAGCTGGCCTTGCATCCTGAGGCGGCCGAGCTGATCCGTCAACGCATGCAGGATGTTGCGCGCGAGCAAGGTATTCCCTACGAGCCTGACCGTGCTGACAACATCCACCGCCTCAACATGGGGGTGTTTCCGCTCGGTGCCCAGATCATTCCCAACCCGTACAACAAGATTGCCGGCTTCACCTGCCAAGCGCCCCGGCCCGGCAACGGCTCGGGGGGCGGCACAGTTCATTTCGTGCCGGGCTTTCCGGTCATGGCCTGGCCCATGATTGAATGGGTGTTGGACAACTGCTACCGTCACCTGTTCAGGCGCGGCGCCTGGATGGAAAAGTCCGTCATCGTCTATGGCGCGATCGAAGCCTCGCTGACCCCCCTGATGATCGAGATCGAGCGTGAGCATCCAGCGGTCAAGGTTTTCAGCCTGCCAAGTGTGGACCATCCCGAGCACGGCAAACACATTGAACTCGGCATCAAGGGCGATCCTTCGCAGGTGGCGCCCGCCTACCCGGCCCTGCTGACCGGGCTGCAAAAATTGGGCTGCCGCCTTGGCCCCGAATTGGTGCGATAAGGAGCTAAGCACCACATTAGTGCGTTGTAATTTGCACCAATTCAGGGATAGCCTGCTCGAACTTTCTTTGATTTTTCGGAAGATGACAAATCTTCCCGCTCAAACTCAAGGCAGAATAGCGAGTTTCGCCCTGCCAGAAGCCCTTTCAGCTGGCACGCTTTCTGCGTTCTATTATTAACATTTTCAACCCAACCAGGAGAAATTCAGATGGCAAAAACCGTCGCAGACGTGATGAAGATGGTGAAGGAAAACGAAGTCAAGTTTGTCGACTTTCGCTTCACCGACACCCGTGGCAAAGAACAGCACGTGACTGTGCCAATTTCTGCTTTCGACGAAGACAAGTTCACCAGCGGACATGCCTTTGACGGGTCTTCGATTGCCGGTTGGAAAGGGATCGAGGCCTCGGACATGCAACTCATGCCCGACCCCAAAACCGCCAACATCGACCCCTTCTTCGAAGAGACCACGATGTTCCTGCAGTGCGATGTGGTCGAGCCCAGTGATGGCAAGGCCTATGACCGTGACCCACGCTCGATCGCCAAGCGCGCCGAAGCCTATCTGAAGGCCTCGGGTCTGGGCGACACCGCCTTCTTCGGTCCGGAGCCTGAATTCTTCATCTTCGACGGCGTGCGCTGGTCTAACGAGCCCGGCAATGTAATGTTTGCCATCGAGGAATACGAAGCCCCCTGGAACAGCGGTAAGCAGCTCGAAGGCGGCAACCGCGGCCACCGCCCCACCGTCAAGGGTGGCTACTTCCCGGTCCCCCCGGTTGACAGCACCCAGGACATGCGCGCTGAAATGTCCCTGATTCTTGAGTCGCTGGGCATCCCGGTCGAGGTGTTCCACCACGAGGTGGCTGGCGCCGGCCAGAACGAGATCGGCACCAAGTTCAGCACCCTGGTCGAGCGCGCTGACTGGACCCAGGTCCTGAAGTACGTGGTCTGGAACGTGGCCAATGCCTACGGCAAAACCGCCACCTTCATGCCCAAGCCCTACGCTGGCGACAACGGCTCGGGCATGCACGTGCACCAGTCGATCTGGAAGGACGGCAAGAACCTGTTTGCCGGTGACGGCTATGCCGGCCTGTCGGATTTCGCCCTGTTCTATATCGGCGGCATCATCAAGCACGCCCGTGCGCTGAACGCCATCACCAACCCGGGCACCAACAGCTACAAGCGCCTGGTGCCTGGTTTTGAAGCCCCGGTGAAGCTGGCCTATAGCTCACGCAACCGCTCTGCGTCGATCCGTATCCCGTTTGTGGCCAACCCCAAGGGCCGCCGCATCGAAGCCCGCTTCCCCGATCCTTCGGCCAACCCCTACCTGGCCTTCTCGGCCCTGATGATGGCCGGTCTGGACGGCGTGGAAAACAAAATCCATCCGGGCGAGGCTGCCACCAAGGACCTGTACCACCTGCCGCCCGAAGAGGATGCAAAAGTCCCGACCGTGTGCCACAGCCTGGATCAGGCGTTGGACTATCTGGACAAGGACCGTTCGTTCCTGACCAAGGGTGGCGTGTTCACCGACAGCATGCTGGATGCCTACATTGAGCTGAAGATGGGTGAAGTCACCCGCTTCCGCATGGCACCGCACCCGGTCGAGTACGACATGTATTACTCGCTGTAATTAACTCTGCTTGATTCCCCTCAAAGCGACCGGCAACGGTCGCTTTTTTTCTGGTGTATGCTTTTTCGCATGACCCGTTCTGATCGCCCTTCGATGGCTTTGGCGCTTGCTCTGCTTGGCCTGTGCTCGCCAAGCCTTGCACAGGACCGGATCTGGCGTTGCGGCAATGAGTACACCAACAACCCCAGCGAGGCTCAGCGGCCGAACTGCCAATTGGTTTCCGGGGGCAATGTCACTGTGGTGCCGGCGCAGCGATCTGTGCCCACCCAGCCCGCCCAGCCCGCTTCGATCAGCGCTCGTATCAGCTCGCCCGAGCAGCGCCAGCGCGACAGCGATGCGCGACGCATTCTTGAAGAGGAGCTGCGCAAAGCCGAAGCCCGGCGCGAGGAGTTGCGCAGGGAGTACAACGAGGGCCAGCCCGAAAGGATGGGGCCTGAAACCCGCAACTATCAGAAGTACCTCGACCGAGTGGCCAACCTCAAAGCCAACCTGGAGCGGGTTGACAGCGACATCGCCGGGTTGCAGCGCGAGCTGGGGCGACTTCCTGCGTCAAAATAGGCGGCTTGAACCAGCCCGACCCCGCCAACCGCTTTCATGCCTTTGACCTGCTGGCCAGTCTGCTGGCAGTGGTGAAGGCTGATGGGTGCCTCCTTTTTGCCAACGCCGCCCTAGAAGATGCCCTTGGTACTTCACGGCGCACTCTTTTAGGGACCGATCTGGCTGCAGCTTTTGCCGAGCCCCAGGCTTGGCAGCAAGCCCTTATCGGCATGGGCCAGGATGGCTTTGCCACCCTGCGCTTTGATGCTTCACTGTTGCGCTCCTTGCGCGACCCACTGCCCGTCCATGTGATCCTTACCCAGGGGGAACGGACCCATGAGCGGATTGTTGAGCTGCTGCCGCTGGAGCAACAGGCGCGACAGGAGCGCGAAGAGCGCTTGATCGATCAGGCCCAGGCGAACAAGGAGCTGATTCGCAACCTGGCGCATGAGATCAAAAACCCGCTGGGGGGCATTCGGGGTGCCGCCCAGTTGCTGGAAACTGAAATTGAGCCCTCTCTCAAGGAGTACACCCAGGTCGTCATCCATGAGGCTGACCGCCTGCAGACGCTGGTGGACCGCCTGCTAGCACCCCATCGCCGACCCCATGTGGTGGGGGATGTAAATATCCATGAAATCTGTGAACGTGTGCGCTCACTTATTTTGGCAGAGTTTCCTAAAGGGCTTACGGTCGTGCGCGACTATGACACCTCGTTGCCTGAATTTCGTGGCGATCGCGAGCAGCTGATTCAGGCCGTGCTCAATATTGCCCACAATGCCTGCCAGGCGCTGGCCGATCAGATCGCTCAAGGCAGTGCACGGCTGACCTTTCGCACCCGGGTGGCGCGGCAGGTCAGTTTCGGGCGTCAGCGCAATCGTCTGGCACTGGAATTGCATGTGATAGACAACGGGCCCGGTGTGCCGGACTCGATCAGGGATCGCATTTTCAACCCGCTGGTGTCGGGCAGGGATGGCGGTTCTGGCCTGGGACTGACCCTGGCACAGACCTTTGTGCAGCAGCACCATGGCCTGATCGAGTGCGACAGCGAGCCCGGACGGACCGATTTCAAGATATTGATTCCGCTGCCCTGACCGGCACGCTCAGACAAAGGTGATGCAATCGATGAAAACGATATGGATCGTAGACGATGACCAGTCCATCCGCTTTGTACTGGAAAAGGCACTGGCCCGCGAAGAATTGCCCACCCGCAGCTTCACAAATATCCGGGATGCGTTGGCAGCCCTGGAAAATTCAGCAGACGACGACCTGCCAAGCGTGCTGATCAGCGATATCCGCATGCCTGGCGGCAGCGGCCTTGAATTGCTTGAAAAGGTACACAAGCGCCTGCCCGCCCTGCCAGTGATCGTGATGACCGCATTTTCTGATCTCGACAGCGCCGTGTCAGCCTTCCAGGGCGGCGCCTTTGAGTACCTGCCCAAGCCGTTTGACCTGCCCAAGGCGATCGAACTGATCCAGCGTGCGCTGCAGGAAAGCCAGCGTGAGCAAGTGGCGCAGGAAAACCTCCTCGACAATCCAGAGATGCTGGGCCAGGCCCCAGCCATGCAGGATGTCTTCCGGGCCATTGGCCGCCTGTCGCAAAGCAACGTGACAGTGCTGATCACCGGCGAGTCCGGCAGCGGCAAGGAACTGGTGGCTCAGGCCCTGCACAAACATTCGCCGCGCGCCAGCGGTCCCTTTGTTGCCATCAACACGGCTGCCATCCCCAAGGACCTGCTGGAGAGTGAACTGTTCGGTCACGAGCGCGGCGCCTTCACCGGCGCCCAGAGTATGCGTCGGGGCCGATTCGAGCAAGCCGATGGTGGCACCCTGTTCCTGGATGAAATCGGCGACATGCCCTTTGACCTGCAAACCCGCTTGTTACGCGTTCTGTCAGATGGGCACTTTTACCGGGTCGGGGGACACAGCGCCGTCAAGGCCAATGTGCGGGTGATTGCTGCAACCCACCAGAACCTGGAACAGCGGGTGAAAGATGGCGCCTTTCGCGAGGACCTGTTTCATCGACTCAATGTGATCCGCTTGCGACTGCCTGCCCTGCGGGAACGGCGCGCGGACATCCCCCTACTGACCCGTCATTTTTTGCATGCCAGCGCCCGTCAGCTCGGGGTAGAGCCCAAGCGGATCTCCGAGGCCGCCCTGGCCCGCATCGCCCAGTTTGACTTTCCGGGCAATGTGCGACAACTGGAAAACATTTGTCACTGGCTGACCGTCATGGCACCGGCTCAGCTGATCGAGGTGAAAGACCTGCCCCCCGAAATTTATGCCTCCCCCGCCGCGGTGCAACACGAGGCCGAACCTCCAAGCCATGAGGTCCTTGCCGACGAACCCACCGGCCAGAGCTGGTCGCCTGATCCGGTCACCGGCCTGACCCACTGGGAGGACGGCCTGGAGCATGAAGCCCTGGCCTTGCTATCGGCTGGTAAACCGGATGTTTGGAACGTGCTGACCCAGAAGGTTGAATCCCGCCTGATCATGGCAGCGCTGGCCAATACGCACGGCCGTCGAATTGAAGCTGCTCAGAAACTGGGCATTGGTCGCAACACCATCACCCGCAAGATGCAGGAACTGTCATTGGACTGGCCCTAAAAACGCCTGGCCCAGCCACCTGGTGTGACCGTCCTGACCCATCCTGCGGTGCTGACCGAACACTTCTGATCTGGCGCAAAGGCCGGCCCCCAACTTAGAGTATCCTGTGCCATCCCCATTATTGGCAATGTACAAAAGACCATGCAAGGATTGCTGGATCTGTTCACCACTGCACCCGATACCAGCCTTTTGTACCAGGGTCATTACGACCCGTTCCTGGTTGGCCTCTCCATCCTAGTCGCCTTCGTTGCTGGCTTTGCAGCCCTGCAGATCGCCTGGCTCGGCGCCCAGCACACTCTCACCCGGATCCGGCAGGTCTGGTTTTTTCTGAGTGGTCTGACTTTGGGCGTTGGCATCTGGGCCATGCACTTTGTTGGCATGATCGCCCTGTCGCTGCCCTGCACCACCGGCTTTGACGCCCAGCTAACGCTACTTTCCGCCTTGCCAGCGTTGGCAGCCTCTGTGGTGACCGTGGTCCTGATGGAGCGACCGCTGAGCTTGCGCCACCTGCTGACCGGCGGCCTGGCGCTGGGCGCGGGCATTGGCACCATGCACTTTACCGGCATGGCGTCCATGCGCCTGGAAGGCCTGGTGCGCTATAACCCATGGCTGGTTGCCCTGTCGATACTAGTCGCGGTGCTGGTGTCAGTGCTGGCCATCTGGCTTAAACACCGACTGACACAAGTCAGGCAACTAGACCGAATCCTCACCAATGCGATTGCTGCTGGCGTGATCAGTCTGGCGATCAGCGCCATGCACTACACCGCCATGGCCTCCGCCTATTTTCTGAGAGAGGGCGATGTCGCCGCGCCCATAACAGTCTTTTCGCCAGCTTCATTGGCCTATGTGACGCTGGTCATCACCGCCAGCGTGATCTTTGTAAACCTGGTTTTCAGCTTTGTCTACCGATCAGGCATCAAGATCTCCAACCGGTCTTTTCGATTGGTCGCCCTTTTGGTCAGTCTCTGGTGCTTCACGGCATGGTTTGCCATCAACGCCTATTTCAATCACCAGATCACCGGCATCATGCAGGCCGAACAGGAAAATCTTCAGCTTCAACAGGAGCGGCTTGGACAAATCATCGAAGGTCGCTTCAGAGAAGTCAGGGCCCTGGCCAAGATCCTCACTCTGCAACCCGACGTCCTGAATTTATTGCGGACACCGCCAGTGGGTTCGCACAAGCTCGGCCCCATCCATCAAACCCTGAGCGAAGCTACTGATACGGTTGAACTGATCGATGTAATCTGGATCGCCAGGAACTCCGGCGAGGTGATTGCCAGCAGCAACAAGGGCTCAGCCGAAAAATTTATCGGGGTCAATGTTTTCAATGAGGTTGAATTTCAACTGGACCAGGAGAGCGACAGCTTCGGCATTGGGCGCAAGCCTGATTCGACCCAGCTGTATTACGCAACACCCATTCAAGAGAAAGAAAATGTTATTGGCGCCCTTGTCATCCGGCTTGAAATTGCTGGGATCTCGCGGCTGCTTTCGCCTGACCAGGTCCTGATCACCAATCCCAAGGGGATCGTGATCTTTTCAACCGATCCAAGTTTTCTGCATCGGCCTTTGCGCCAAGCTGGTGTGGAGAATTCAAGTGCCAAGCCCACAACCGCCGCAGCACCCGCTGCCAGCCAGCAGGGTGCCATCATGATCCAGCCCTGGGACGAGGCGCGCCTTGCGCCAGCCCTGCGCCTGGCGGACAAGGCCTCACCCTACCTGATGGAGACTCGGCCAATTGTTCGAAGATTTCTCACACTGCATACCCTGCGTGATCTGGAAGTCTTGCACCAAAAAGCACAGAGCCAGGTCTGGTTCACCCTGCTCGTCATGGTTGGAGGCAGTCTATTTATTCTGGGTCTGTCAACCATCCTGATCTGGCTACGCGCCTCCAGCAAAGTGGGCGACGATCTGAGAGTGGCTGCGACAGCCTTTGAGACGCAGGGCATGATGCTGATTACCGATCCCCAGCTGGTCGTTACGCGTACCAATCAGGCACTGACCGATTTCACCGGATTCACCGAATCTCAGCTGCTGGGTCAGAATGCCAATGTGATCGAGTCTGATCGTTCACTGCATTTGTCGATCAACAATCCCTGGGAAGAAGCCAAGGTCGACGGCAACTGGCAAGGTGAATATTGGGTGCAAGGCGCTGATGGCTTTGCTCGCCCCACCTGGCTGGCCATTAGGACGGTACGCGATCAATACCATCGCATCACCCACCTGGTTGCGGTGCTGGTGGATATTTCCAAGTTGAAAAATGCCGAAGAGCAGATCAAGGAACTGGCTTATTATGATCCACTGACCAAACTGCCCAACCGTCGCATGCTGATCGAGCGACTGCGCAACGCCCTGGCCAAGACTCTACGCAGTGGGCACCGCGGTGCCCTGATGTTCCTCGATCTGGACAACTTCAAAATGCTCAACGACACGCTCGGTCATGACAAGGGTGACTTGCTCTTGTGCGAAGTGAGTGAGCGACTCAAAGCCATCCTGCGTGAAACCGACACGGTAGCGCGACTGGGCGGCGATGAATTTGTGGTCATGCTTGAAGACCTGCATAAAGACCTCGCCATCGCTGCCCAGGAATCCCGCCATATCGGCGAGAAATTTCTTGTCGCGCTGAACAAACCTTATCAATTGGCAGGGTACAGCGCCCACAGCTCGGCCAGCATCGGCATAGCTTTGTTTGGCGAGCCTTACGACACCATTGACAGCATTCTCAAGCGCGCAGATCTGGCGATGTATCAATCGAAATCATCGGGCCGCAATACCCTGCATTTCTATGATCCCGTGATGCAGGCAGCCGTGGACACCCGAGCCGCCCTGGAGGACGACCTGCGCAAGGCTGTCGAGCTCAATCAGTTTGAACTGCACTACCAGTTACAGGTTGACGTTGATGCAAAAATTACCGGGGTAGAGGCCCTGCTTCGCTGGAATCACCCCACCCGCGGCACGGTTTCCCCTCAGAAATTTATTCCAGTTGCCGAGGAGATTGGTTTGATTCTGATGATTGGCGATTGGGTGATGCATGTAGCCTGTCAGCAACTGATTGCGTGGTCGCATCATCCGGAAACCGCTCATCTGGCCCTAGCAATCAATATCAGTCCCCGCCAATTCCATCACCCCAACTTCACCCACCAGGTGCAGTCATTGCTGAATTCCACTGGCGTTGACCCTTCTCTTCTGATGTTTGAAATTACCGAAGGCCTGATGCTCAGGGATGTGGATGACACCATCAGGAAAATGGAGCAGCTGCGGAAAATGGGCATCCGCTTCTCGCTGGACGACTTTGGCACCGGCTACAGTTCCCTGTCCTACCTTCAGCGTCTGCCCATCCATCAGCTCAAAATCGATCGCTCCTTCCTGGCCAACATTTTTATCAATAGCAGTGACGCTGCGATCGTGCGAGCTATCATCGCCATGGCGCGCAGCTTGTCGCTAGAGGTTGTAGCTGAAGGGGTTGAAACCAAAGCCCAGCGCGAATACATGCATCGACTGGGATGTTCCAGCTGTCAGGGCTTCTATTTTGGTCAGCCGGTGCCTGCCGAAAAGTTGCCTTTCAATGTCAACACCACTGGTGCATGATCGCTGGGACGCTCGTTGCGTCGAGGGGTGACATCAATTGCACAGGCCAGTGCCGCTGAACGCAGCGAATCGCTCAGCAAAATATGGTCAATGCGAAGGCCTTGTTTGCGCCGAAAAGCCATGTTTCGGTAGTCCCACCAGGAGTAATTTTTTTCCGGCTGTGGAAACAGTCGCACGGCATCATGCAGGCCAAGTTCAAGCAGGGCGCGCAAATGGTTACGCTCCTCTTCGGTGCAATGGATGGTGTCCTTCAGCCTCACCGGGTCCCACACATCCAGATCGTCAAAGGTGATATTGAAGTCACCCATCAGAACCAGGCGGGGGTGCTCGGCCAGCTCGCCACCGAGCCAGTCGCGCAAGGCCTGCAGCCAGCGCAACTTGTAGGCAAATTTGTCGCTGCCTGGCTCCTGTCCGTTGGGAAAATAAGCGCCCACCACCCGCACATCGCCGACGTCAGCACTGATCACCCGCGCCATCTCGTCGGCAAAGCCGGGAATATTGCGTACCACCTGGGCCAAAGGCTGGCGCGACAGCAGCGCGACCCCGTTGTAGGTTTTTTGCCCAAAGCAGGCCGCCTGGTAACCAGCCTCAGCAAACGCATCAAAAGGAAACTTGTCGTCGGTGAGCTTGAGCTCCTGCAGGGCCAGCACATCGACAGCCGCACCAGACGCATTCTGCGCAACCAGCCAGTCCAAGACTTGCGGCAATCGAACCGTCAGCGAATTGATGTTCCAGGTGGCAAGTTTCATAAAGATAAAAAAATGGATTGGGCCAGGCCGGTTGAGTCCTTGACCTGGTGGGTTGCAAAAGTGCGGTGTTATTGCCAGCCTGCCTGCGAAACTTGTGTCAAAGACAACGTTCACGATCATTGTAAGCATGCCCTAAACTCGGGCTGACAGAATCAATGGCTCTGAATATGCAGAACTTTTCCGCATCGATCGCTAACCATCAGCAGGGCCTACATCGCATGCTGCGCAGCCTGATCACCGTCTGGCTGCTTGCCACTGCCATTGCTCTGGCCGGGTGTGCCACTGTCCAGAAGGACTACCCGCGGGTCGCCTCTCAGGCCTTTGATCGCCCCCAGGAAACGGCACTGGGTCGAGCCCATGCCGATGGACTGGCCAGGCATCCGGGCCAGTCCGGCTTTCGCCTGCTCAACAACGGCGTCAGCGCCCTGCTCACGCGGGCAGCCTTGATTGATCTGGCCGAGCGCTCGATTGACTTGCAGTATTACATTTTTGATGCCGACGATGCGGGCCTGTTCTTGCTTGACCGTCTGCTGGCTGCTGCGGACCGAGGCGTGCGCGTTCGCATGGTGCTGGATGACCAGAACATCGGCTTTGACGATGCAACGCTCGCGCGCATTGACGCCCACCCCAATGTGGAAGTGCGTATCTTCAACCCCTACCAGGATCGACGCTGGCCGCGCATCCTGCAAATGATGCGCCACCACGACCAACTCGGCCGGCGTATGCACAACAAGATTTTTGTCGTGGACGGCCAGGCCGGCGTCATTGGAGGCCGCAACATCAACAATCGGTATTTCGAAGGGGAAGGCAATTCCAACTTTCGAGATGCCGACATGCTGGCCACCGGTCCCGTGATGCAGCAGGCTGCAGCCATCTTCGATAGTTACTGGAATAACCCGATCGTTGCCCCAACCGGTTCGTTTGGAGTGGCCCCTGCCCTGGCCTCGGAGGACGCCCTCAATGTCTGGCGCACCAGTACTTCGGAGTACGGACCACGGGCTGAATACCAGCGGCGCAAGCTGGAGTTTGAGCGGCGCGTGCTCTCCGGCGAGGGCCTAGTCTGGGCGCGGGCCCAGACGATTGCAGAGCCTCCGGTAAGACAAGCCGAAGGTGCCAGCAAATCCTCGGCCGATGTGGCCCGCGCTCACGCAATCGCGCGTCAGAATGCGCAACGGGAAATCATCTATGCCGTTGCCTACTTTGTTCCTGGCTCACGGGGTGTAGAAGTGCTCACCCAGGCTGCAGCGCGTGGGGTAAGGCTGCGGGTTCTGACCAATTCATTGGCCGCCACCGATGTGGTGGCCGTACATTCCGGCTACGCCCCCTACCGAGAGGCATTGCTGGCTGGCGGGGTTGAGTTGCATGAATACCGCCCTGACGCTGCTCGACCCTCGCCTAGCGGACACCGATTGCGCATCGGACGGTCAGCATCTGCCCTGCATTCCAAAGTGGCGATTTACGATCGTCGTCTGCTTTGGGTCGGCAGTGCCAATTTCGACCCGCGTTCGCGCCATCTCAATACCGAAGCTGGCATGATGATTGAAAGCGAGACCCTGGCGCTTCAGATAATGAACACGGTGGAGCGGGATTTGGATCCCTCGCATAGTTGGCGCCTCACTTTGGATCCGAAGGCTAGCGAAGGCCATCGCATCGTCTGGGAGGGTGAGCGCGAAGGCAAGCCCTGGCGCAGCAGCAGCGAGCCCGACTCCAGTCCTTGGCGCCTGCTACAGGTGAATTTCTTTCGCTTACTCAATATCGAGGATCTGCTCTGAAAGCTCTTCGGTCGGAGCGAGATCACGATCAGATGTGCAGTGCCGCTAGTACCCCGACCGAAATACCGGCCACACCACCGACAAACATGGCGTACTCAAGCCACTTCTTGCGGGTGAGTAGCGCAATGGCCGCCAGGGCAATGGCAACCTGAAGCAGGGTGGTGGCCTGGGCCCAGCGGTGGTGTTGGTGCATTTGTCCGTCACTGCGCTTGTCCCATTCTGTCGCCTCGGCCTCCAGCTTTTCAGCCACCCCCTTGATTTCGTTTTTTTCCTTTTCGTAACGGTCAATCTTGCCCTGATACTTTTCCTTCTCGGCCACGCTGGAGGTCAGGTCCCGGGAAACCTCAGCCAGGGACTGTTTGGTGCTCTTGGCCTGAAAGTAATTCCACTGGTTGGACGCTTCGGTTTTCTTGAGCGCCGCGTTGTTCTTGTACAGGCCAGCGTTGGCCTGGGTGGCACCCCCCATATAGGCAAAGAGAGCGCCGACGGTGGCGATGATGGCGGTGAACATGGCAATCTGGTTGGTCATGCCAGACCCCCCATCGCCATGGCCTGCGCCATGGGTGGCGTGTTCAAGTTCGTGATCATGAGGTCCATGGACATGGAAACCGGCTCCGGACATAGCAAACTCCTTATCTGCGTTGGTAGGTGACAAAACTGAATTTGAGGCCATCCGAAGCTTGATGCGCCTGCCTGGCCACCGGGTGCCATTTCTGACTCAGGACGGGGGCATAGGCGTCGCCTTCAAAGTCGGCCTCGATCTCGGTGACCTCGATACGCTCAGCAAAAGGTAGCGCCTGGGCATAGATCTCAGCGCCACCCATGACCCAGGCCTGTGCATGGCCATCGCAGTGGGCGATAGCCTCGCTCAAGGAGTGCGCCACGACGGCTCCCTGCGCATGCCAATCCAGTTGGCGTGTCACCACCACGTTGATGCGTCCGGGCAGTGGCCTGAATCTGGCCGGCAAGGAATCCCAGGTCTTGCGCCCCATGATCACCGGGAAACCCAGGGTCACGCTTTTGAAATGGGCCAGATCCTGCGGCAGGTGCCAGGGCATGCTACCGTCCTTGCCGATCACGCCATTGGCAGCGCGGGCATAGATCATGTTGAGCTGCATGGTCAGACCGCAACCGGCGCCTTGATCGCTGGATGACACTGGTAATCTAGCACCTCGAAATCCTCGAACTGGTAGTCGAAGATCGAAGCTGGCCGGCGTTTGATGTTTAAGGTCGGATAGGGATAGGGCGTACGGCTCAATTGCAAGTCAACCTGCTCAACATGGTTGCTGTAGATGTGGCAGTCCCCGCCAGTCCAGACAAAGTCTCCGACCTCAAAATCACATTGTTGCGCCAGCATATGGGTGAGCAATGCGTAACTGGCGATATTGAAGGGCACCCCCAGAAAAATGTCGGCACTGCGCTGGTACAGCTGGCAGCTGAGCTTGCCATCGGCCACATAAAACTGAAACAGGGCATGGCAGGGCATGAGCGCCATGCTGGAGAGCTCACCCACATTCCAAGCGCTGACAATCATGCGGCGCGAGTCGGGGTTGGTTTTGAGTGTTTTCAGCAACTCGGCAATCTGATCGATATGCCCGCCTTCCGGAGTGGGCCAGCTGCGCCACTGCACCCCATAGATCGGGCCGAGTTCGCCGTCGGGCCGGGCCCATTCATCCCAGATGCTGACGCCGCGCTCCTTGAGCCAGTGGTTGTTGCTGGAGCCTTGCAGGAACCAGAGCAGTTCGTAGATGATGGATTTGAGGTGGACCTTCTTGGTGGTGACCAGCGGGAAGCCTTCGTTCAGGTCAAAACGCATCTGGTAGCCAAACACGCTGCGGGTACCAGTGCCGGTGCGGTCCATCTTGGCCGTACCAGTGGTGTGAACATGGCGTAAAAATTGTTCGTACTGGGAACGCACCGGTCGGGCTTGCATGGGATCTGTGGAAGTAGTCAAAAAATTTGCCGGAATCGACACTTGTTCGGAAGGTGTCGGTCCAGCAAATTATAGGCAAGCACAAGCGCTTGCCGCGCCTCAGGATGCCAGCAATTCGGCAGCGCCAAAACCAGATTCCCGAGCGGGCGTGCCTCCCGGGCGAATGGTCACAGCGCAGTACTTGAACTCAGGAATTTTCCCAACCGGGTCCAGGGCGGCATTGGTCAACAGGTTGGCCGCTGCCTCATAGTAGGCAAACGGAATGAACACCGCGCCACGGGGCGTACCATCGTCGCGCCGAAGATGGATCGCCACCTCGCCCCGGCGTGAGGCCACTGTCACCACATCGCCGGGCTGAAGTCCAAGCCGGTTGATGTCAGCGCCATTCATGGAGGCTGTGGCCAGGGGCTCGATCGCATCCAGCACCCCGGAGCGTCGGGTCATGCTGCCGGTGTGCCAGTGCTCCAATTGCCGACCGGTAATCAGCACAAAGGGGTAGTCGGCATCAGGTCGCTCATTGGCGGGAATGATATCGGCGGGCACCAGCTTGACCCGGCCATCCTCGGTGGGGAAGTTGTCGACAAACACGGTCGGCTGGCCCGGGTCCTCGTCACTCAAGCAGGGATAGGTCACGCTGGACTCACGCAGCAGGCGCTGCCAGGAAATTCCGGAAATGGCCGCATGCATGGCCTGGCGCATCTCCTCATAGACCGCCGCCACCCCGTCGTGCTCGCCGGGATAGTTCCAGTTCAGTCCCATGCGCTTTGCAATTTGCTGAATGATCCACAGGTCCGGCTTGGCTTCACCGGGAGGGGTGACGGCCTGCTGGCCAAGTTGCACCATCCGGTCGGTGTTGCTGACGGTGCCGGTTTTCTCGGGCCAGGCGCTAGCCGGCAACACCACATCGGCCAGCCAGGCGGTCTCGGTCATGAAAATATCCTGCACCACCAGGTGTTCCAGCGCCGCCAGGGCATGGCGGGCATGGTTCAGGTCGGGGTCGCTCATGGCAGGGTTTTCTCCCTCCACATACATCCCACGCACCTTGTGCGGATCGCTGTCATCGGCCAGCGCCTTGTGCATGATCTCCACCACGGTGTAGCCGGGCTGGTCATCGAGTTGGGTACCCCAGAAATTCTCGAACCAGGCATGGGCTTGCGGGTTGCTGACCTTCTGGTAGTTGGGGAACATCATCGGGATCAGGCCTGCATCGCTGGCCCCCTGGACATTGTTCTGGCCGCGCAGCGGGTGCAGACCTGAGCCGGGTTTGCCGATCTGGCCAGTGACCGCACACAGGGCAATCAGGCAACGCACATTGTCGGTGCCGTGCACATGCTGGCTAACGCCCATGCCCCAGAGGATCATGGCCGACTTGGCACGGGCAAACTCGCGCGCCACCTCACGCAGTGTAGCCGCCGGGATGCCGCAGATGGGCGCCATGGCCTCCGGGCTGAAACCCTTGATATTGGACTTGAGCGCCGCAAAATTGCTGGCACGCTTTTTCACGAAGTCCTGGTTGACCAGGCCCTCCTCGATCACCGTGTAGATCATGGCGTTGAGCATGGCCACATCGGTATCGGGCTTGAACTGCAAGGTCCGCCAAGCATGCTTGCCAATATCGGTGACCCGGGGATCGGCCAGCACCAGCCTGACGCCCTGCTTGACCGCATTTTTCATCCAGGTGGCGGCCACCGGATGGTTGCCGGTCGGGTTGGAGCCGATCACCAGGATCAGATCGGAATGGGCCACATCATTGACCTGGTTGGACACGGCACCCGAACCGACGCCTTCGAGCAGGGCCGCCACGCTGGAGGCGTGACACAGGCGGGTGCAGTGGTCCACATTGTTGCTGCCAAAGCCGGTGCGCACCAGTTTCTGGAACAGGTAAGCCTCCTCGTTGCTGCCCTTGGCCGATCCAAAACCCGCCAGCGACTTCTTGCCGTGGGTGTCACGCAGGCGTTTGAGCCCGCCGGCAGCAATTGCCAGCGCTTCCTCCCAGCTGGCCTCGCGGAACATGCGGGTGATGATGGCGGGGTCCTGGTTCATCTGGCGGTTGAGTTCATCCACTGCCTCCGGGTCCTTGGGCACACCAGCCTTGCGGATCAGCGGCCGGGTCAGGCGCTGCGGGCTGTGGGCATAGTCAAAGCCGAAACGACCCTTGACACACAGACGGCTGTGATTGGCCGGGCCATCCCGTCCATCCACCGAAATAATTTTGTTGTCCCGAACGTTGTAGGTGAGCAGGCAACCGACGCCACAGAACGGGCAGACCGAGTCAACCTTTTTATCAACCTGCTGCGAGCCGACCCGTGATTTGGGCATCAGGGCGCCCGTGGGGCAGGCTTGTACGCATTCACCACAGGCCACACAGGTGCTGTCACCCATCGGATCGTTCAGATCAAACACGATTTCGGCGTGGCTGCCGCGCATGGCATAGCCGATCACGTCGTTGACCTGCTCTTCACGGCAGGCCCTGACGCAGCGACGGCACTGGATGCAGGCATCCAGATTCACCGCCATGGCGGGGTGGGACAGATCGGCAGCGGGTTGTTCGCGGCGCAAGGCCTGCAGTGCGGGTCGCACCTGGACGCCCACTGTGGCCGCCCATTGCGACAGCTCTCCGTGCTGATGCGCTGGCGCCGCAGGGGGCTCTGCCTGGGACCCAGCGGCGTCATCGTTCCACTTGTAGCCTTGATCGGGCATGTCCGAGAGCAACATTTCCAGCACCATGCGCTGGCTCTTGGTCGCGCGTTCGCTCTGGCTCTGCACTTCCATACCGGCGGTGGGTTGGCGGCAGCAACTGGGCGCCAGCGTGCGCTCACCCTTGATCTCAACCACACAGGCCCGGCAGTTGCCATCGGCGCGCATGCCCTCCTTGTAGCAAAGGTGCGGAATCTGCAGACCGAGCCGCTTGGCCACGGTCAGGATGGTTTCGCCCTGATAGGCCTGCACCGTACGGCCGTCCAGGCTGAATTCAAGACTTTGGGGTAACACATGGTTGATCTTGGCGGGTGCGTTCATGACTGGCCTCCCAATTCGTTGGGGAAATACTTGAATACACAGCGGATCGGGTTGGGCGCTGCCTGACCCAGCCCGCAAATCGAGGCGTCAGCCATCACCTGGCACAAGTCTTCCAGGGTGTCGTGGTCCCAATCTTCGGACGCCATCAAGTTGACAGCCTTGGCCGTGCCCACCCGGCAGGGCGTGCACTGACCGCAACTCTCGTGCGAAAAGAAACGCATCATGTTGCGTGCCGCCTGCTGGGCGGTGTCGTGCTGGCTGAGCACAATCACGGCGGCCGACCCGATGAAGCAGCCATAAGGCTGCAAGGTATCAAAGTCCAGCGGGATCTGGTCCAGGCTGGCGGGCAGGATGCCACCAGAAGCGCCTCCGGGCAAATAGCCGTAGAGCGAGTGTCCGTCCAGCATGCCGCCACAGTAGTCATCAATGAGCTGACGGATCGTGATGCCGGCTGGCGCCAGCTTGACACCCGGCTGCTTGACCCGCCCGCTGACGCTGAAAGAGCGCAGACCCTTGCGTCCGTTGGCGCCGAAGCTGCTGAACCACTGCGGCCCCTTTTGCACGATGTCGCGCACCCAGTAGAGCGTCTCGAAATTGTGCTCCAGGGTTGGCAAGCCAAACAGGCCGACCTGGGCAATATAGGGAGGACGCATGCGGGGCTCGCCACGCTTACCCTCGATGCTTTCGATCATGGCCGACTCTTCACCGCAGATGTAGGCGCCCGCGCCCCGACGCAGCTCGATCAGGGGCAGCGCACAGGGCGGATTGGCCTGCAGTTTGGCCAGCTCTGCCTCGAGCACCGCGCGCGCGCCATGGTATTCGTCGCGCAGATAGATGTAGCAAGCCCCCACCCCAACTGCCAGCGCTGCCACCAGCATGCCCTCCAGGAAGCGGTGCGGGTCGCGCTCCAGATAGGTCCGGTCCTTGAAGGTGCCGGGCTCGCCTTCGTCGATGTTGACCGCCATGACGCGCGGGGCCGGCTGCTCGCGCACAATGCGCCACTTGCGCCCGGCCGGAAATCCGGCGCCCCCCAGGCCACGCAGTCCCGAGTCTTCCATCGCCTGAATGATGGGTTCGACCGATTGCTGGCCATTGAGAATGGCTACCGGCAATTGATAGCCTCCCTGGGCTCGGTAGGCGGCGTAGCCCACCAGATCTGGCGCAATTTGAAACTTTGGCCCGGCGGGCGTCACCGCCTGCAAGGCCAGGCTGGCTGGCTGAAAGCCCGATTTGTCCTTGGGCTTGGGGTGCTGGAAAGCCCTGGCCTTGATAACCTCGAGTACCTTCTGCGGGGTGGCGACTGCGACCGGATTCTGGTGCACCACGGCCACCGGCGCCTGCTCACAGCGGCCCACGCAGGGGGCCGCCACAAGCTTGACCTTGGCGGGGTCTGAACCCAGGGCCTGCTGCAATTTTTGCATCAGCGATGCGGCTCCAGCCATCTCGCAACTCAGGCCATCACAGACCCGGATGGTGAGTTCTGCGGCAGCTTGATCGGGACGAATCACTTCGAAATGATGATAGAAGGTGGCCACCTCATAGACTTCGGTCATCGGCAGATTCATCAGCCGAGCCAGCGCCACCAAATGCCGGTCATGCAGACCGCGCCAGGCATCATTGATCTTGTGCAGGTATTCGATCAGGAGATCGCGTCGATACCCTGCCTCAGGTTTCGGGCCGATCAGCTTGAGCACCTCTGCCAGCGATTGTTCATCGGCCTGACGCCCCTTGAGCTTGCTCTTGCGGCGGATGCGGTCACGGACTTCGTCCAGGGTGGCAATGGCCACAACCTGGGCATCATTCTTCATGTCAGAATGTTTCATGGCTGAATTGGGGTTGGTAAGCGTGCGGCAGACCGCAAGTTTGCTTAGTTGGCACTTTAAAGTCCAATTGAATCAAACTATGTCTTGATTCATACGGCGAATGAAAAAAGTGCCCCACCGGCCTGCTTAGCGTCGTTTTTATCGCTTGCCGTTTGCCACATTGCGGCACGGCTCAGAACACTTGGGTACTTTTTTGGATTGTCTTCTTACCACAGGAGTATTTTTTGATGCCTACCGATATCGACATTGCCCAGCAAGCCCGGATGCAGCCCATCAGCCAGGTGGCCCATGACAAGCTCGGTATCCCGCATGCATGCCTGCAGCCCTACGGACACTACAAGGCCAAGGTGTCACTGGACTACATCGATTCGCTCAAAAACCGCCCTGATGGCAAGCTGATTTTGGTCACCGCCATCAGCCCCACCCCGCCGGGCGAAGGCAAGACAACCACCACCGTGGGTCTGGGTGATGCCCTCAACCATATTGGCAAAAAAGCGATCATTGCCCTGCGTGAGCCTTCGCTTGGACCGGTGTTTGGCGTCAAGGGCGGCGCGGCCGGTGGCGGCTACGCCCAGGTCGTGCCGATGGAGGACATCAACCTGCACTTCACCGGTGACTTCAATGCCATCGGCCTGGCCAACAATTTGCTATCCGCGCTGATCGACAACCATATTCATCACGGCAACGAACTGGGCATTGATTTGCGCCGCATCACCTGGAAGCGGGTGATGGACATGAATGACCGCGCCCTTCGGGATATCACGGTCTCGCTGGGCGGACCTGGCAACGGTTACCCGCGGCAGGACGGCTTTGATATTGTGGTGGCCTCTGAAGTGATGGCCATCTTCTGCCTGGCCACCTCGCTGGATGACCTGAAGGAGCGGCTGGGAAATATTGTGATTGGCTACACCCGTGACCTCAAGCCGGTCACCGCCCGCCAGCTCAATGCGCAGGGCGCCATGACCGTGCTGCTTAAGGACGCCCTGATGCCCAACCTGGTGCAGACGCTTGAGAACAACCCGGCCTTCATTCACGGTGGGCCTTTTGCCAATATTGCGCATGGCTGCAATTCGGTCATTGCAACCCGCTCGGCGCTCAAGCTGGCCGACTATGTGGTAACCGAGGCTGGGTTCGGGGCTGATCTGGGGGCAGAAAAATTCGTTGACATCAAGTGCCGCAAAAGCGGTTTGCGCCCCTCGGCCGCGGCCATCGTCGCCACCGTGCGAGCGCTCAAGTACCACGGCGGTCAGGACCTGAAAGACATCACCCAGGAAAATCTGGCCACGCTCGAACAAGGGATCGTCAACCTGGAGCGCCATGTCCAGAACGTCAGCCAGGTCTATGGCATTCCCTGTGTGGTTTCGATCAACCGTTTCAATACCGATACCGATGCGGAAATCGAATTCATCAAGACGCGCATGAAAAAGCTCGGCGTGGCCGTGGTGCTCGCCACCCACTGGGGCGAAGGCGGCAAGGGCGCGGCCGAACTGGCGCGGGTGGTGGTTGACCTGTGCGAGCAACCCAACAAGTTTTCCTTTGTCTATGAAGACAGCGATACCCTGTGGGACAAAATCAACAAGATCGCCAAACGGGTCTACCGGGCCAGCGAGGTCACTGCCGAAGGCAAGGTACGGGAGCAGATTCGTCAGCTGCAGGATTCAGGCTATGGCCACTACCCGGTCTGCGTGGCCAAGACCCAGTACTCCTTCTCGATCGACCCGAAACTGCGCGGCGCCCCTGAAGCCCACACCATCAATATCCGTGAAGTCCGGCTGGCTGCCGGCGCGGAATTTATCGTGATGATCTGCGGCGACATCATGACCATGCCGGGCCTACCCAAGGTACCCTCCTCCGCCCGTATCGATTTGGTGGACGGCAAGGTGCAGGGTCTGTTCTGACCCGAATCCCGGGCTTGCCAGAACGGTTGTCGCAACCGTTGGGCTGAGCCCTGGCCTCAATGGGCGCCGAGCGCCTGGATCTGCTGCAACCAGCTGGGGGCTTGTGCCAGGGCCAGCGCTGCCTGCAGCGGCCGGGAGAAACGATCCACCGGCAAGACCATGAAGCCCATGGGAGTGCGCAATTGCGGATCAATCAGCGGGTGGGCCTGCAGCTCACCATAGCCCCGCACCAAGTCAAGCAGAGCACCCGGCATGATGCTGCAGACCGGGGTGCCCACGGCGCTGAGCGCCAGGGTCAGCAAGGAATTAGTCTCCAGCATCGGCTGTGCCTGGGCACCGGAGCCAGCAAAGACCTCATCCACAATGCTGCGGTGATGCATCTCGGGCGTCAGCAGACACAGGGGTAGAGAAGCGGCTTCGTTCCAGCGAATCGGTTCAGCCATGCGCAACCGGCTGCCTGACTTGGTGTTCTGACGGACCAGGAAATATTGCTCTTCATACACCGGCAGCGTCTGCCAGGGCCTAAGGCCAGTGCGCTGGCGCGATAAGAAGCCAAGCCCCATATCCAGCGCCAAATCATCCAGGCCATGTTCGATTTCCTGGGAGCTGAGCGATCGCACCACCGGGGTGATGCCGGGATGCAGGCTGTGCAGCTGCGCGGCAAAACGGGCTGCCACCGGTTCGGCGGTGGGCACCACGCCCAGAATCAGACGACCGTGAACGCTATCGCCAGCCTGACCGAGCTCCTCACGCAGCAAGGCTTCTTCGCGCAGCATACGGCGTGCACTTTGCAGCAGGCGCTCACCCTCGGGTGTAAAGCCAATGAATGTCCGACCCCGCTTGACCACTGCCATGCCCAGATCTTCTTCCAGCGCCCGAATCGCATTGGAGAGGGCTGGCTGGGTCACATGGCTGGCCTGAGCCGCGCGCCCAAAGTGCTTATGCTCGTCCAGGGCGACGAGATAGCGCATGGACACCAGCAGGTTCATGGTGCGCTCAGGTCTCCTTAGAGATCTTGATGCTGGGGAACTTGCTGGAATAGTCCTTGTTCTTGGCGGCGATGGCCACCGCCACCTGACGGGCCACTGCCTTGTAGATGGACGCCACCTCATTGTCCGGATCGGCCACCACGGTCGGCCGACCGCTATCGGCCTGCACCCGGATCTGCATGGTCAAGGGCAGGGCGCCCAGGTAGGGCATGCCGTACTCGGCGGCCATCTTCTTGCCGCCCTCGGCGCCGAAGATATGCTCAACATGGCCACAGTTGGTGCATACATGGACCGCCATGTTCTCCACCAGACCGAGCATGGGAACGCCCACTTTCTCGAACATCTTGACGCCCTTCTTGGCATCGATCAGCGCAATATCCTGCGGCGTGGTCACCACCACCGCCCCGGTCATGGGGACCCGCTGCGACAGGGTGAGCTGGATGTCACCGGTGCCCGGGGGCATGTCAATGATCAGGTAATCCAGCTCGCGCCAATTGGTCTGGCGCAACAGCTGTTCCAGCGCCTGGGTGGCCATCGGGCCGCGCCAAATCATGGCTTCATCAGGATCGACCAGAAAGCCGATGGACATCACTTGCACGCCGTAATTTTCCAGCGGCTCCATCGATTGGCCGTCCGCGCTTTCTGGGCGCCCCTCGATGCCCATCATCATGGGCTGGCTAGGGCCATAGATGTCGGCATCCAGAATGCCGACACTGGCCCCTTCAGCAGCCAGGGCCAGCGCCAAATTGACCGCGGTGGTGCTCTTGCCCACGCCACCCTTGCCGGAAGCCACTGCCACAATGTTTTTCACCTGCGGCAGCAGCTGCACACCCCGCTGCACCGCATGGGCGACGATCTTGCTGGAAATATTGACCGACACGTTGGTGACGCCGGCAACGGTTTTGGCCGCTGCCACCAGGGCCTGGCGAAAACCGGGGATTTGGCTCTTGGCCGGATAGCCCAGCTCCACATCAAAGGACACATCGCCCCCCGAGATAGTCAGGTTGCGGACTGCCTTGCTGGAAACGAAATCTTTACCGGTATTGGGGTCCACCACATCCTGCATGGCTTGCAGGATGGCTTGTTCTGTCACTGTCATGTAATGCTCCTAATCGACCGCATAGTCTAACCAAGACGGAAAAGGCCGGTTCAGGCCGATAAAATTACCGGTTCTGTCTGAAAGTGCCCCTGATGCCCCGCAAGCTATTCGTTACCACCGCCCTGCCCTACGCCAATGGCAACTTCCATATCGGCCACATCATGGAGT
>JAFMFB010000001.1 GCA_017856435.1 Burkholderiaceae bacterium | reverse complement strand
CAACGCGGCAGCCACTGGACCGCGTGGCCGAGGCCGTAGAAGTGGAAAGAGTTAGTGAGGGCGCCCGGCAGCAAGCCGAGTAAGCCGACTAGCTACACTGCGCTGGTGTCGCTAGTTGGGTCCGGTTAAAACGGAATGTCGTCATCCATATCGTCAAAGCCGCTGGGAGCCTTTGATGCGCCGGCCTTTTGCGGTGCGGCGGCAGCATCCGATGGGCGTTGTGCCTGCGCGGGGCGGCGGGGAGGTGCAGCCTCATCATCGCTCGGCCCACCCATGCCTTCACGGCGACCGAGCAGCTGCATTTCAGTGGCAATGATGTCCACCGTGTTGCGCTCCACCCCGGACTGATCGGTATATTTGCCATACTTGAGTCGGCCCTCCACATAGATAGGCTGACCCTTCTTGACATACTCACCGGCGATTTCGGCCAACCGGTCGTAGAAAGTGACACGGTGCCACTGGGTGTCCTCGATCGTCTCGCCGGTGTTCCGGTCCTTACGCCGCGATGAGGTGGCCACACTGACATTGGCCACGGCCTGCCCCGACGGCAGGTAGCGGATTTCGGGGTCACGCCCGCAGTTGCCGACCAATATGACTTTGTTGACAGATGCCATGATGCTTGTCCCGTGAAAAAATAAGTGGGGTCCCTCAACCGCTGCATGCCGTTGGCGCATATCAGTGGATGAATGAATGGTGGCCTAGATTTTGCCGCATCTTTGACTGACTTTGAGGTGATTGCAAGATGTCACAATGGATAGTCTGCGTAATCACCCATGAACCGCGAACCCGATTTTTTTGAAGGCCTGCAGTCCGAGTTGTCCGATGGCAGACGCTGGCTTGACCGCTTTATCGTCCTGGCCTACGCGGCGGTCGCTGGCTTGCTGGTGGTGGGATTTACCCTGCTCAGCGAGACAGCGCTGGATATATTTCAGCTGCTTTATGGTCGTTACCCTTGGCTGACCCTGATCTGGATTCCCGCCTGTACTGCACTGGTCGCCTGGCTAACAAGAAAATACTTTATGGGAGCGGCTGGCTCCGGCATCCCACAAGTGGTGGCGGCGCTGTCACCGCAGACCACCGGAAAAAAGGCGAGAGAGCGCTTGGTATCCCTTCGACTAAGTTTCGGAAAGATCGGCCTGGCCTCGCTGGGGCTGCTGGGTGGCTTGTCCTTGGGGCGCGAAGGCCCCTCAGTGCAGGTGGCCGCCGGGGTGATGCAGCACTCACATCGCTGGCTGCACCGAAAATCCGGGATGGATATGCACGCCCTGCTGGTGGCCGGCGGCGCAGCGGGAATTGCCGCTGCCTTTAATGCGCCGCTGGCTGGGGTGGTGTTTGCCATCGAGGAGTTGTCGCGCCGGCTGGAATCGCACAACAGCGGCCTGATCATCGCTGCCATTGTGCTGGCCGGCTTGATGGGCGTATCGGTGTTTGGCAACGAGACTTACTTCGGGGTGATCAAAGTACCGCACCTTGACTGGTCGGCTTTGGCCCCGGGGTTGGTGGTGGCCTTGCTCTGCGGGGCACTGGGAGGCTTATTTTCTCGCCTGCTGATTGTCTCACTCACTGGCATCTCAAATGACCGCTTCACCCAGCTGCGCCAGCGCTTTCCAATCCGGTTTGCAGCGGGCATCGGGCTGCTGATTGCCGTCATCGGGCTGGCGTCTGGGGGCAGCACCTTTGGCAGTGGCTCTGACGCAGTGCGCGAAATGCTGGCCGGACAGGCCGAGAGCTCCTACCTGTTCGTGCCGCTGAAATTTGTTGCCACCTGGCTGACCGCCTGGTCTGGTGTGCCGGGAGGCATCTTCGCGCCCTCTCTGTCCATCGGTGCTGGCGTAGGCCATCAGGTCGCCTTCTGGAGCAGCCCAGAACTGGCAGCCGCCCTGATTGCCATGGGGATGGCCGCCTTTCTGGCAGCGGCCACCCAGGCACCACTGACTTCGTTCATCATCGTGATGGAGATGGTCGATGGCCGTCCCATGGTGCTCAGCCTGATGGCCTCGGCCATGGTGGCCAGTCTGGTCTCGAGAATGATCAGCCGGCCACTCTATACCTCGCTGGCCGCCTTTCTGACGACTTCGCTTACGAATCCGCCCCCGGCAGGCGAAGCCCCCAGCTCAGCAACAGCCACAGCAAAGTCAGAAACAACGTCACCATGAAAAGCGAGGCCGGGCCCGCGGCCTTGATCAGCACGCCGCCCAAGGCGCCTCCGACAAACAAACCCAGAGACTGCAGGGTGTTGTAAACCCCGATGGCCGCCCCACGCGCCGAGCCTGGGGCGATCCGGGTAATCATGCTGGGCTGGCTGGCCTCCAGCACGTTGAAAGCGCAGAAAAACAGAAAGAGAAGCACCGCCAGTAGGCCCAGCCCGGGGGCTGGCCCAGCAGACCACCAAAACCCGAGCTGCACCAGCGCCAGCAGGCCAATGGAGCCCAGCATGACGGCTTGTAGATGGCCGCGCCGCTCCAGCGGGAACAGGACCAGGCCCAACATCAGGAAAGAAGCCAGCACGGCCGGCAAATAGACCTGCCAGTGATTGGCCTTCGTCACCCCTGCCTGCACCAAAAGAGCCGGCACCACCAGCCACATGGCCATCTGCACGGCATGCAGCACAAAGACGCCGAAATTCAGGCGCCATAACATCGGGTGGCGCAACACCTGCGACAGGCCACTGAGCCTGGTGGGACCCTCTAGGTCGACTTCGGCCGGTGTCCAGAACAGGATCACCAGAATTCCGGCCAAGCCCAGCAGACCCATCAGCCCGAACAAGCCGGACAAGCCAATCCAGGCGGCCAGGGAAGGCGCCAAGACCAGAGACAGCGCAAAGGTCAGCCCGATACTGCCCCCAATCAAGGCCATGCCTTTGGTTCGTACATGATCACGGGTTTGGTCAGCCAGCAGGGCCGTTACCGCCGCGGAAACCGCCCCCCCGCCCTGCAGGGCGCGGCCCACCACCAGCATCTCAATGGACTGGGCCAGGGCAGCGATCAGCCCCCCCGCAGCAAACACCAGCAGCCCGATCACGATGACGCGCTTGCGGCCCCAGAGGTCGGAGGCCAGGCCCAAGGGTATTTGCATCACAGCCTGGGTCAGGCCGTAGGCACCTAGGGCAAACCCGACCCACACCGGGTCGGAACCGCCGGGGTATTTCTGCGCCTCCAGCGCAAACACCGGCAACACCATGAACAGGCCCAACATACGCAGGGCGAAGATGGTGGCTAGGGACAGGCTAGAACGCAACTCGGCCGCAGTCATGCGCGCGGCATCGGGGGCCATGGGTGAGGTGGGGACGCTAGAAGACACAGCTAGGGAAAAATTGGGCCACAGTTGAGAAGATCATCCCTGCTGGGTCCGTGCAAAAAGGTTGATTTTCACTGATCTGGAACGGGCCCTAGGACCAAACTGTGCATTGTGGCTGGTTTCACTATGATGGAGGGTTTTGTTGAAAGCACAAATTTCTTGACTTCTGTTCAGCCAGACCCCAGCTTATCCGTAGACAAGGACCAGGGATCCTACCTTGCCAGCGCATTGCAGCACCAGGCCATTCATATCCGTGGGGCGCGCACCCACAACCTGAAAAATATCGACCTTGACATACCACGCAACCAGCTGGTGGTGATTACTGGACTGAGCGGCTCTGGCAAATCCAGCCTGGCCTTTGACACTCTCTATGCTGAAGGGCAGCGCCGCTATGTGGAGAGCCTCTCCACCTATGCGCGCCAGTTTTTGCAGCTGATGGACAAGCCCGATGTCGATCTGATCGAAGGGCTGAGTCCGGCCATTTCGATCGAGCAGAAAGCCACTAGCCACAACCCCCGTTCAACCGTTGGGACGGTGACTGAAATTCATGATTACCTGCGCCTGCTGTGGGCCCGTGCCGGCACCCCCTACTGCGCCGAGCATGCGCTGCCCCTGCAATCGCAAACCGTCAGCCAGATGGTGGATGCCGTGCTGGCGCTGCCCGAAGACACCCGCCTGTTGATCCTCGCGCCTGTTTGCCGGGGAAGAAAGGGGGAGTTCAGCGAATTGTTCGAATCGATGCAGGCTCAAGGCTTTGTGCGCTTTCGCATCAACCAGCAGGTCTACGCCTATGAAGAGTTGCCCGCGCTGAAAAAAACCGAAAAGCACGATATCGATGTGGTGATCGATCGCCTCAAGGTGCGATACGCCAACACGACCGCAGACCAGGAGGCCGCCGGCTTAGCGCAGCGCCTAGCCGAAAGCTTTGAGGCCGCGCTGCGACTGGCTGAGGGCCGCGCCATCGCGCTAGAGATGGACAGCGGCAAAGAGCACCTGTTTAATGCCAAGTTTGCCTGCCCCGTCTGCCATCACTCGATCAGCGAACTGGAACCGCGCCTGTTTTCCTTCAATGCACCGCAAGGCGCCTGCCCTGTCTGTGACGGCATTGGGCAGCAGGAATTCTTTGATCCAGCACGGGTGGTGGCCTTCCCCGCCCTGAGCCTGGCCAGCGGCGCCATCAAGGGTTGGGACCGGCGCAATGCCTATTACTTTGCCATGCTGCAAAGCCTGGCAAAACATTACAGCTTTGACATTGAAACCCCCTTCGAGGAACTGCCCGGCCCCGTACAGCAGGTCATCCTGCATGGCTCGGGCGAAGAAGCCATCAAGTTCAGCTACTTGCTCGATTCGGGCGCCAGCAAGGGCCGCAAAGTCAACAAGAGCCACCCGTTCGAAGGCGTCATTCCCAACATGACCCGGCGCTACCGCGAAACCGACTCGGTCCTGGTGCGCGAGGATCTGGGTCGCATGCGCGGCACCCAAGCCTGCCAAAGTTGCGCAGGTACACGATTGCGCAGCGAAGCCCGTCATGTAAAGGTTGGCGAGGGTGACCAGGCCCGTGCCATCTACGAAGTCAGCCGACTTACCCTGCGCGAGTGCTTCGAATATTTTGACCAGCTCCAGCTTTTCGGCGCCAAGGCTGAAATCGCCGACAAGGTGGTACGTGAGATTCGCCAACGGCTGAAGTTCCTGAACGATGTCGGCCTCAACTACCTCAGCCTGGACCGAAGCGCAGAGACTTTATCCGGTGGTGAGGCGCAACGCATCCGCCTGGCCAGCCAGATTGGCAGCGGCCTGACTGGAGTGATGTATGTACTGGATGAACCCAGCATCGGCCTGCATCAGCGCGACAACGAGCGGCTGATTGGCACCCTGAAACATCTGCGTGACATTGGCAACAGCGTGCTGGTGGTGGAGCACGATGAAGACATGATGCGTGCGGCCGACCAATTGATCGACATGGGGCCGGGTGCGGGCGTTCATGGCGGGCGTGTGGTGGCTCAGGGCAGTTATGACGCCGTGCGGCAAAACCCGTCCTCTCTGACAGGTCAGTACCTGTCACGCACCCGCGGCATTGCGGTGCCACGCCGGCGCACCGCCGAGCGCGCGCAGTACCTGCGCATTGTGGGCGCCAGCGGCAACAACCTGAAGCAGGTCACGGTTGACTTTCCTGTGGGTTTGTTTACCTGTGTCACCGGCGTGTCCGGATCAGGCAAATCAACCCTGATCAATGACACGCTGTACAAGGCCGTGGCGCGTGCCCTTTACCGCGCCCATGACGAACCCGCCGCCTGCGAGGACATCCAAGGCTTGCAGAACTTCGACAAGGTCATCAACGTTGACCAGTCGCCCATTGGTCGCACACCACGCTCCAACCCGGCCACCTACACCGGGCTTTTCACGGTCATCCGGGAGCTGATGGCCGAAGTGCCCATGGCACGCGAACGCGGCTACGGACCAGGCCGCTTTTCATTTAATGTAGCGGGGGGGCGCTGCGAAGCCTGCCAAGGTGACGGCGTGGTCAAGGTCGAGATGCACTTTTTACCGGATGTCTACGTGCCTTGCGACATCTGCCATGGCGCGCGCTACAACCGCGAGACGCTTGAGGTGCAGTACAAAGGTAAAAACATCGCTCAGGTGCTGGACCTGACTGTTGAGGCCGCCCATGCGTTTTTCCAGGCTGTGCCCAGTCTGGCACGAAAACTTCAGACCATGCTGGATGTGGGCCTGAGCTATATCCAGCTGGGACAGTCTGCCATCACCCTCTCCGGTGGCGAAGCGCAGCGCGTCAAGCTGGCCCTGGAGCTCAGCAAGCGCGATACCGGTCGCACGCTCTACATTCTGGACGAACCGACCACGGGGCTACATTTCGCCGACATCGAGTTGTTGCTCAAGGTACTTCACCAGTTGCGCGATGCGGGCAATACGGTGGTGGTGATCGAACACAACCTGGATGTGATCAAAACCGCCGACTGGCTGATCGACATGGGCCCCGAAGGTGGCGCTGGCGGGGGCACGGTGGTGGGCGCCGGCACCCCCGAGGCACTGGCGCAACTTGAGCATAGCCACACCGGCCGGTACTTGCGCTCGATTCTGAGATAACCGCATTTGCGGGCGATCGGTCCAACTTAGGGGAAACCCTATCCATATTCACCATAATGTTTTGTGGTGAAAAATACCTCTATGATTGTTTCGTCCAAATGTATGAGACGAACTATCCGAGGAGACAAATTATGAAATTAAAGCATTTGTTGCTGGCCCCCCTGCTGGCACTAGGTCTTGGCGCCCAGGCGGCCCCCATGGTCATCAAGTTCAGCCATGTGGTCGCCGACAGCACCCCCAAGGGCCAAGCCGCCCTGAAGTTCAAGGAACTGGCTGAGAAGAAATTGCCCGGCAAGGTGCAGGTTCAGGTCTTTCCCAACAGCCAGCTGTTTGGCGATGGCAAGGAAATGGAAGCCCTCGCACTGGGCGATGTGCAGCTGATTGCGCCTTCCTTGTCCAAGTTTGGCAAGTACACCAAGCAGTTGGGAGTGTTTGATCTTCCCTTCCTGTTTGACGATATCCAGGCCGTCGATCGGTTTCAGCAAAGCAAGGAGGGCTTGGCCATGCTGAGCTCGATGGAGAAAAAGGGTATTACCGGCCTGGGCTACCTGCACAACGGCATGAAGCAACTTTCTGCCAACAAATCTCTGAGCAATCCTGGTGACGCCAAAGGCCTGAAGTTCCGGATTCAGCAGTCGGATGTGCTGGAGGCCCAGTTCCGCGCCGTGGGCTCCAACCCACAGAAACTGGCCTTCTCTGAGGTTTACCAGGCCTTGCAGACCGGCGTGGTGGATGGGCAGGAAAATACCTGGTCCAACATCTACAGCAAGAAATTCCATGAGGTCCAGAAATTCATCATGGAGAGCAACCACGGGCTGGTTGACTACATGGTAATTGCCAATACCAAGTGGTGGAGTGGCCTGCCGGCTGATATTCGCAAGGGTCTGGGTGAAGCCATGACGGAAGCCATCAAATTTGGCAATGAGGCGGCCTTCAATGAATCTGCCAGTTTTCGCAGCAAGGTCATTGCCGATAACAAGGCCAAGGTGCTGCCCATGACCAAGGAGCAGCTGGCCGCCTGGCGCAAGGCCATGGCACCGGTCTGGAAGCAGTTTGAGGGAGAAATCGGCGCCGACCTGATTGCTGCCGCGCAAAAAGCCAACAAGTAAGCGCCCATCGCCCCCACCCACACCACACCCCGGTTCTCCCGGGGTTTTTTGGATCTGCCCATGAAGATACTGGACCGACTGGAGGAGTGGATCATCTCCCTGATGCTGCTGGGCATGACCGCACTGTCCTTCATGCAGGTGGTGCGACGTTATGTCTTCAACACTGGTTTTTCATGGACGTTGGAACTCGTCATGGTGCTGTTTGCCTGCATGATTTTTGTCGGCATTTCTTATGGCGTTCGGGTCGGTGCCCATATTGGCGTGGATGCACTGGTCAATCTGCTGGCCCCCAAGCAGCGACGCTGGGTGTCTTTGCTGGCAGTGGCCTTGTGTCTGGTTTATGTTGGCTTCATCCTTTACGGCTCCACCATCTATGTCAGCAAAATGTTTGAGGTAGGCGTCGAGCTGGACGATCTGCCAATCGAGCGCTGGAAAGTCCTGCTTCTGATGCCCCTGGGATACGCCCTGGTGGCCTTCCGCTTTCTGCAGATCTTCTATCAACTGATCGTAGGACGCAGCACCCAGTTGCATCTGGCCGATGAGGCAGCGCAAGCACTGAAGCACAAATCGGACGGGACCAGCGCATGAACACCTTGGTTCTGTTTTTCTGCTTGTTTGCCTTCATGGCCATTGGCATGCCGATTGCCATTTGCCTGGGGCTGGCCAGCCTGATCACCATCACCTTTTTCTCCCACGACTCGCTGGCCTCCATGACGATCAAGCTGTTTGAAACCAGCGAGCACTACACCCTGATGGCCATCCCCTTCTTTGTGCTGGCTGGCAACCTGATGTCAACCGGCGGCGTGGCGCGCCGCATGGTTCGCTTTGCCATTGCGGCCGTGGGTCACCTGCGGGGCGGTCTGGCGATTGCCTCAATCTTGGCGTGCATGCTGTTTGCCGCAGTTTCCGGCTCCAGCCCGGCCACCGTGGTGGCCATCGGATCGATTGTGATTGCCGGCATGGTCCGTAATGGCTACTCCAAGGAATTTGCCGCTGGCGTCATCTGCAATGCGGGCACCCTGGGGATTCTGATCCCCCCCTCGATCGTGATGGTGGTATATGCCGCCGTCACCGAGGTGTCCGTGGGCCGGCTGTTCATGGCTGGCGTGGTGCCCGGCATTCTGTTGGGCCTGATGCTGATGCTAGCGGTCTGGTGGCGGGCTGGGAAATTGCAGTTGGAAACGCCCCCCAAAGCCAGCCTGGGCGAGGTATTTCGCACATTTCGTGACTCGATGTGGGGGCTGGCCTTGCTGGTCATCATTATGGGCGGCATCTATGGCGGCGTCTTCACACCCACTGAAGCCGCTGCCGTTTCAGCAGTCTACGCCCTGGTTGTGGCTGTTTTCATCTACCGCGATCTGGGCTGGCGCCAGTTGCCTGAGGTGTTTCTGGAGTCTGCCAAAACCACAGTCATGTTGATGTTCATAGTGGCCAACGCCTTGCTGTTCGCCCATGTGCTGACCACTGAACGGATACCTCAGACGATTGCTGAGCACATCATGGCCATGGGCATGACGCCCTGGGCCTTTCTGTTGGTGGTCAACCTGCTGCTGCTGGTCGCTGGCAATTTCATGGAGCCAACCGGCATCATCCTGATTCTGGCGCCCATCCTGTTCCCGATCTCACAACGCCTGGGCATTGATCCGATTCATCTGGGCGTCATCATGGTGGTCAACATGGAGATCGGCATGGTCACTCCTCCGGTGGGGCTGAACCTGTTTGTCACCAGCGGCATTACCGGCATGAACCTGATTCAGGTGACTCGCGCAGCCTTGCCCTGGTTGTCGGTGCTGATGGTGTTCTTGGTCCTGGTCACTTATGTGCCCGAGATCAGTCTGGCTCTGCCCAACCTGGTGTTCGGGAAATAGCACCCAAACCGCAGTTCTGAGCCTCAATCAGGCTCGTGCGGCTTGCAGCATGTCACGGGTTTTCATCGCCTCGCGCCGTGCCGCCTTGGCAAAGTCCTCTGCCTTGGAGGCATAAAGGATGGCACGCGATGAATTCACCACGATTGGGGCCGTGGTCTGCCCCGAACTGCCGCGCCAGCCGGCCCTGACGGTCGCTGCCGCATCTCCGCCTTGTGCGCCAACGCCTGGGATCAGCAGCGGCAGCGTCGCCGCCACCGCCCGCACCCGCTCGATTTCGGCCGGGTAGGTGGCCCCCACCACCAACCCCAGCTGGCCGTTTTGATTCCACGGACCTTGCGCCATTTTGGCGATATGTTCATAGAGCAGTGGCTCACCAGGCACACTGGCCAGGCGCTGGGCCTGGAGATCGTCACCGCCAGGATTGGACGTGCGACACAATAAAAAAGCACCCTTGCCTGGGTACTTGAGGTAGGGCTCTATCGAATCAAAACCCATGAAGGGCGACAAGGTGACCGCATCAGCGCCGTAGCGCTCGAACGCTTCCTTGGCGTACTGCTCGGCCGTGCTGCCGATGTCACCGCGCTTGGCGTCCAGGATGACCGGCACCTGGGGCGCGGTACGGCGCATATGGGCCATCAGCTTTTCCAGCTGATCTTCGGCACGGTGGGCCGCAAAGTAGGCAATCTGCGGCTTGAAGGCAATCACCAGATCAGCCGTGGCCTCGACAATGGCCGCGCAGAAGTCGTAAATCTTGCTGGCGTTAGCGGTCAGTCCCTGCGGAAAACGCGCGGGCTCAGGGTCAAGCCCAACGCACAGCATCGAGCTATTTTGGCGCTCGGCGGCCTGCAACATGTCGAGAAAGGTCATTGGGCTATTGTAGGGAGGCTGGCATGAAAACTGCCATCGGATCAATTCGCATAAGATCTCGGCCGCACCATGCAAACCCTCAACCGCCAACAACTCTTTGGTCTAATCCTGCTAACCCTGATCTGGGGCATCAATTGGCCGGTCCTCAAACTGGGGGTCACCCACTACCCACCCCTGAGCTTTCGCATGCTCTGCATGTGGCTGGGCCTGCCCGTGCTAGCCCTGGGGCTGGTGATCAACAAAGTGCCCTTTGCCGTACCCCGCGCGCACTGGCGCGAATTGTTCTGGCTGGCTGTGACCAATATGTTTATCTGGCATGCCCTGATCATCTTTGCCGTGAAGGAGCTGTCCAGCGGTCGCACCGCCATTCTTGGCTACAGCATGCCTATTTTTTCTGCGTTGCTGGGAGCCTGGTTTTTTGGCGCACAACTGCGAGCCCGCGCCTGGGCCGGGGTGGCCGCCGCCGCCGCCGGCGTCTTGTTACTGCTCTGGCATGAAATCACCCAGATGGCCGGACGGCCGCTGGGAGTGGCTTATGCCCTGATTGCGGCCGCCGCGTGGGCGCTTGGCACCCAAATGCTGCGTCGCACCCGCCTGCCTGTGCCCACACTGACCATCTCCTTCTGGATGACCGCGCTGACCTGTGTTGTCATCAGCCTGCTGTCAATCGCGTTTGAGCGTCATCAGTGGTCAGTGCCAAACGCGACGGCGTGGGGCGCAATCCTCTTCAATGCCGTGCTGATTTTTGGCGTGGCCCACGCGATGTGGTTCAAGCTGGCCCGTGACTTGCCACCCGTTGCCTCCACCTTGAGCGTGATGCTGATTCCTGTGGTGGGTGTTTTCAGTGGCGCGTGGTGGCTGAATGAAGCCCTGCACTGGCAAGACTCTGCTGCCATCGGACTGATGGTGCTGGCAATTGCCTCGGTGCTCTGGCCAGCGCGCAAACCCGACTAAGACCCGCAGAGGACAACAGCCGTTGTCCCATTAGACCTTGACAGGTTGATGTGGAGCCTCAGTCGCCAAGTCCGTATCTCTGCAGCACCTGGTAGCGCGCCATCGGGTCACCGGTAGATTGCATCAACACATAGTTGCTTACTGGCCACTCAAATTCGGGCGGCTGAGCCGGCGCAGTGGCTCCGACCGCTTTTCGCGCCAAGGTCACATGCGGCTTGTAGGAGCGCTCATCAAGCGCATGGCCCAGCGCATGTACGGTCTGGCCCAAGTCATCATGCAATTGCAGCAACTCGGCCGGGACTTGCCTCGGCAGCAACACGCTCAGACCGCCTGGCCAAAGCTGTGGATAGCCAAAGTGCAGAACAAAAGGCCGCCTCAATTCTTTGAAAGCACCCTGCAATTTGCCAGTTTGCGCCGCAGAAACCGATCCCAAAAAGTGTAGGGTCAAATGCCAGTCAGAAGGTGCGTAGCGCTGCGCATGTTCGGGCCAATGCCAGGCCTTCAGGTACCTGACCAGGGCAAGCCGCGCTGCTTCTGGTGGCAAGAGAGCCAGAAACAGGCGCTTATTGGCGCCCATATCAGGCAGTGCGCTGGCCCTGGATGACAGCCTTTGCAAGACAAAGATCGACCCAGGCCTTGGCCTTGTCCTGTGGTGAACGCAACAAGTAGGCGGGGTGATAGGTCACCACCACCGGCACTTGCTGGTAATGGTGAACCTGGCCACGCAGCTTACCCAGGGCGATTGAGGCCACGTCGGGCACGCTGTCACTCAAGAGGGATTGCGCTGCAAAGCGCCCCATTGCCAAAATGATGCTGGGCTTGAGCAATTCAACCTGACGGCGCAAAAAAGGTTCACATTGCGCCACCTCTTGCGCACTGGGGTTGCGGTTGGCGGGCGGACGGCACTTGAGCACATTGGCAATATAGACGCCTGGCCCGTTTGTGGCTTGCCGGTTCAGGCCAATGGCGCGCAGCATGTTGTCCAGCAGTTGCCCCGCCTGTCCCACAAAGGGTTCCCCCTGCTGGTCCTCCTGTTCACCCGGGGCCTCGCCCACCACCAGCCAGCGCGCCTGTTTATCGCCCACGCCGAACACCGTGTTGGCACGGCTCTGGCATAGGCTGCACGCCTGGCAGCCGACCACGGCCGCGCGCAAACTTTCCCAGTCCAGGCTCGCGACCTCTCCCGGCAGCGCACGCGGCGCGACCGGAGATACCACCGCCGATGCCACGGCACTGGGTGTCGAGCCTGCCACAGACGCGCCGGGCGCCGCCAGGGCGGCGTCCTCCCGCTGAGAGCGATCGTGTGATGCTGCGTCCTTACGTCCGGTCGGGAGAGCGGGCTGCCAAACCTGCACGCCCATCTCCTTGAGCATGGCTCGCTGGCGCTGATCAAGTTGCAGACTCATGGCCCAATTGTCACCGATGGGTCAAAGCCGCAAGCTCATCACCACAGCATCCTCACGTTGCTGCGACTCGGCAGGGTAATAGCCTTTGCGCACCCCGACCCGCCGAAAGCCGTAGGCCCGGTAAACCTCCAGAGCGCGCAAATTGCTCTTGCGCACTTCAAGCCATAACCATTGCGCGCCCTGACCACGGGACCAGATCACCAAGGCATCCAGCATGACGCGTGACCAGCCTTGGCGCTGGAACTCTGGTACCACCGTGATGTTGAGTAGATGGATCTCGTCCACGCCTTTCATGGCAACAAAGTAACCCAGCAAGGTAGGGCCGGCCAACAGCAACTGGCATTGGTAGCCTGCGCGCAAACCATCTTCGAAGTTGCCACGCGTCCAGGGATGGCTGTAGGCTTGCTGCTCAACAGCCATCAACTGGTCCAGCCACTGCGAATCCAGAGCCTCAAAACGCACTTCGGCCGACAATGGGGCAGGCGTCAAGTCGAGGTCCTACGTAGTTGTGCCTCGCGCTCTTCGGTGGTTTGAGCCACCTTGTCACGAATGTAGAGCGGGTAGGCTTGCGTTGCCGGTAGCGCCAGGCCTTGCTGCAACAGGGCTGGCGCCAGCCGCAACAAGGCCTGAGCGGTGGGGCGTGCAGTCCAGCAAGGCGTCCCCTGCGGGGGGCTCAGCTCGGCAGCATAAATTTCGAACACATTGCCAGCCAGGGACGCTCCGGCATAGAAGTCCAGCTGTTTTGGTGAGCAAAGTTCGTCCGGGGCCCGCCGTAACCAGCGACCGTCCTGGTAATCAAAGCTCGCGACATAAACCTCCCCCATGCGCGCATCCAACATGGCCTGCACCCGACATGCGCTTGCCAGAGGAAGATAAGTATGGCGCGCCTGTTCGGCCACTGCCATCAGTGTGGCTACCGGCAGCACGGGCACACCGGCACCAAATGCCAGCCCCTGGGCCACAGAACAAGCTGTTCGCAGCCCGGTAAAGGAGCCCGGCCCCTGCCCAAACACAATGGCGTCGAGCTGCTGAAGCGACAGGCTTGCTTCCTTGAGAAGTTGCATCACCACCGGAATCAGTTGGGCCGAAGACTGGGCGCCACCTACGCCCTCGAACTCCCACCGTCTCTGCTTCCCAGCCTGATCGCTGGCAACGGCCACGCTCAGGTGTTCGGTACTGGTGTCAAAGGCGAGCAAACGCATCTGATCGAGTTCAGGAGTTTTGTGCAGGAGCCAAGCTTGGACTGGGCGTCCTCTGACGCACACCAAACAGGATGCCAATGGTGACCAACAGCAACCCGGCCAGCAAGTGCCAATGCAGCGGTTCGCCCAGAAAAAGTACCGCCCCCAGCGCCGACAGTCCAGGGACCAGCGCGGTGATCATGGTGGTACGAACGGCACCGTAGTGGCGCACCATCTGGGTGAAGGCCACGCCGGCAATCACCACCGTGCCCAGGCCCTGGTAGGCCATCTGAAACATGAGCTCCCCAATGGGCGCGCTGACTAGCTTGCTTTGAAGCAAGCCCAGAGCCACCAGGATTGCATAGGCGGGCACAAAGGTGAATACGGCAAAGACGGTGATGGCCACGGTAGCACGCACCGGATCCACTGCATAGCGACGGGCCAACACTGCATAGCTGGACCAGGAGAAAGAAGCCAACATGAACAACAGGTCCCCTTTCCAAATTTGGCCGCCCTCGAATGCCGACAAGAGACTGGACCCACCGACCAGTCCCCCCCCTGCCAGAATAAAGGCCAGACCCATCCAGCGGGTCCGGGAAATCTGCTCACCAATAAAGAGGGTGGCCAGCAGCGCCGTCCACAAGGGCAGGCTTCCAGGCAAGAGCACCGAAGCATGCGCCGCAGGAGCGTAAAAAAAGCCGCTGTAGACCAATGCAGCATAGCCAGCGCCGCCGAACAGGCCGCACACCGCCGTCACATGAAATGACAACGGGGACAAGCCGAAGAAAGATGATTCACCGCCTTGGCGCGTCAGCCATTTTCCGACAGGCAACAGCACCAGGCCTGCACCGACCACACGCGCCCACCCCAGATCGAGTGAAGTCAATGACGCTTGCGATGAGGCGCGCGCAATGACAATGAAGGAGGTCCAGATGACAACAGTGATGACGGCGGCCAGCAACCCGAGCCTGCGGGAGGATTGGCCATTAAAGAAATGCATGGTCCGATTATCGGGGCTCCCCAGGGTTAGACTCGCCGCATGATTCTGCCTAGCTTCTTGCCAAGCGCCGCGCTTTTACGCAGGGGTCTATTGGCGTGGCTGCTCTTCACTGGCATCGCTGGCGCGCAAACTTCGCTTCCACCGACGGTCAGCACTGCCTTGTCAAAAGCGCGGGTGCCGGCTGAGGCGCTGAGCCTGTTGGTTGTGCCGGTCGAAGCCCAGGGCCGACCCCGCCTGAGCCACCGGGCTGATGCTGTCGTGAACCCGGCCTCACTGATGAAGCTGGTCACCACCTTTGTCGCCCTCGACACCCTGGGTCCCTCGTACACCTGGAAAACCCCGGTGGTCGTGGAAGGGGCAGCGCGTGATGGCACGCTGTACGGCAATGTCTACATCCAAGGGCTAGGGGACCCCAAGCTGGTCATTGAACGTCTGTGGCTGCTGCTCAGACGCATACAGGCGATGGACATTCGCACCATCGCCGGCGACATCGTTCTTGACCGCAGCGCCTTCAGCCTGATGCCAACCGACCCCGGCGAATTCGATGGGGAACGGCTGCGACCCTACAACGCTGCACCCGATGCCCTCTTATTGAATTACAAATCAGTAGTCATGACCTTTGTGCCAGATCGCGCCTCCAACGCGGCCCATGTCAGCTTTGAGCCGCCACTGGCCGGGGTGCAGATGCAATCCCATATTCCACTGATCGATACCGACTGCAACGACTACCGTGCAACATTGCGGGCCGATTTTGCCGACCCCTTACGCATCCGATTTGCCGGCCGCTACCCTGCCGCCTGTGGTGAACGCATCTGGCCCGTGGCCTACGCCGACCCCACCAGCTACGCCACGCGGGCAATCGAAGGCATGTGGCGCGAAATGGGGGGCAAGATTCAGGGGCGGGTGCGCGAGGGCAGTGTGCCGGCCGGACTCAGACCAGCGTTTGAATTGTCCTCACCGACTCTGGCTGAAGTGATTCGCGATGTGAACAAGTTCAGCAACAATGTGATGGCCCAGCAGGTGTTTCTTAGTTTGAGTCTGGGCAGCGGCAACCCGGCCACGATGGATGCATCGCGCGATCGGGTACAGCGCTGGTGGCGTGAGCGCCTGGGCCCGACGGATCTCCCCGTGCTGGACAACGGATCTGGCCTGTCGCGCCATGCGCGCATCAGCGCTACCGCGCTGGCACGCCTGCTGCAACTGGCCTGGGCCTCGCCGCTGATGCCCGAACTGATGGCGTCCTTACCGATCAATGGCATAGATGGCACCCTGCGGCGCGCAAAAAATCGCGCGCAGGGAAGCGCCCATCTGAAAACTGGCAGCCTGCGTGATGCAGCTGGCATTGCAGGCTATGTCCATGGCGCCAGCGGCAAGCGTTATGTCCTGGTGGCCATCATCAACCACCCCAATGCCAATGCGGCCCGGCCCGCCCTGCAGGCACTGGTGGATTGGGCTCAAGATGATCTTTAAGGCTTAGGGCTTCAGGCTGCGGCCCGGCTCAGTCGATCCCGCACCCCCTCCCAGGCCAGATCGTCTGGCGGGGCCTCGATCCAGATTGATGACACGCCCTTTGCATCCAGCTCTCGCATCACTGCAAAGAGCTCATGCTCAGCATCATGGGGCGCGGCAGGCATCGTGCGCAAGATGACGCTGGCAGGAACATGCAAGGCTGTGCGGGCATAAACCGCCAAGGACCCCGGGGCGGAGCCATCCTGCAATTTAGCCAGTGCCGCCTGCAACTGCTGCACGTCCATCAACATTACGCGGGCATTGGGCGCGTAATGCGCGGCCAGTGTGCCTGAGGCACGCGGGGCAGGGTTGGCCAGGTCATCCTGCTGAAGCAGGCTGGCACCGCAAACCACCTGGATCTGATCACGCGATATGCGTCCCGGGCGCAACACAACCGCAGCACCGCGACTACAGTCAACGATGGTGGACTCAATGCCGACCTCACAAGCGCCGCCGTCCAGGATGAGCAGGTCTTGACCAAACTCCTCCTGCACATGCTGGGCTGTGGTGGGACTGACCCGCCCGAAGCGGTTGGCGCTGGGGGCAGCCACCCCCGGCACCCCCAATTCACGAGCAGCCTTTAACACGGCATGCGCCAGCGGGTGTGACGGGCAGCGCAGACCGATCGAGTCCTGGCCGCCCGCAGCAACTGCGCCCACCCCGGCGCGCCGGGGCAGGATCAGAGTCAACGGGCCTGGCCAGAAGGCCTGCATCAAGCGGTCTGCAAACCCCGGGATCTCGCGGGCAAATGCCTGCGCATCCCCGGGTTCTGCCACATGCACGATCAACGGATGGTCGGCTGGTCGGCCCTTGGCGGCAAAGATACTGGCGACGGCCACTTCATTGCTGGCGTCGGCCGCCAGCCCATACACGGTTTCGGTGGGCAAACCAATCAGCTCTCCCGCCTGCAGGGACCGCGCCGCAGCCGCAATCGACGATAGGTCATGGCCATCCAGGATCATCTGGGCCTCAGGCTGCGCTCAGAACGGGTCGATGCCAAGAATGCGCGCGGCCTCAAGGGCTGTGGCGCGCACCGCCTCAGCAGAACGACCGGTGATGTTGAGATGCCCCATCTTGCGGCCCTTGCTGGCCTTGAGCTTGCCATACAGGTGCAAATGGGTCCCCGGCAAGGCCAACACCCGGTCCCAGGGCGGACAGGTATCGGGGTCAGAGTCCAATTTCGTCCGACCCCAATCCCTTTGCCACACATCCCCCAGCAAATTGAGCATGATGCTTGGGCAGTAGGCTTGCGGCTGCACCAGCGGCAGACCGGCCAGAGTTTTGACCTGCAAATCGAATTGCGATTGGTCACAGGCGTCCAGGGTGTAGTGGCCGCTGTTGTGCGGGCGTGGCGCCATTTCGTTGACCACCAGGGTGTCATCTTCCAGCAGGAAAAACTCGACGCACAACACACCCACATACTGCAAACCTTCGGCGACCGAGCGGGTGGCCATGACAGCCTGTTGGGCCAGGGCGTCTGGAAGATTGCCCTCATACACCTCGGTTACCGCAAGAATGCCGTTCCGGTGCAGGTTGCGCTGCACGGGGAAGTTGACCATCTTGCCGTCCCAGCCACGCGCCACGATGACCGAACACTCCGACTTGAGCGGCAACATCTTCTCCAGCACGCAGGGGACTCGCTTCAAATCATCCCAAGCGGTGAGCAGATCGGCCTGCGTCCTTACCCGCACCTGGCCCTTACCGTCGTAACCCAGACGCGACGTTTTAAGAATGCCTGGCAGCAAGTCTTCTGTCACTGCTGCCAGTTGCTCAGCCGTCTCGATTACGGCGTGGGGCGCCACCGGCACGCCGCAGCGCATAAAGTGCGCTTTCTCCTTGGCACGGTCCTGGGCAATGGCCACTGCATCAGCCGCAGGCGCCACCGGCCGCTGCGCCCCCAGTGTGAGCAAGGCGGGCGCTGGGACGTTTTCAAATTCGGTGGTGATCGCCGCGCAGCGCTGCATCAGCTGCGCCAGCCCTTGCTGATCCAGATAGTCCCGTTGGATGTGATGGTGACTCAATAGACCGGCCGGGCTGGACACATCCGGATCCAGCACCGCCGTGAAGTACCCCATGCGCTGGGCAGCTTGGACAAACATGCGGCCAAGCTGTCCACCGCCCATGACACCCAGGGTGGCAGGCTGGCCGTTGACGGTGGCGCCAGGAAGAATGATCCGTTGCGCCATGGTCAGAGCGCAGGTGGCAAGGTCATGTGGCGGGCAATTTCGGTCTGCTCGGCGCGAAAGGCTTGCAGCTTTGCTCGCAGCTCATGATCATCCACTGCCAGCATGGCCACTGCAAAAAGCGCCGCGTTGGCGGCACCGGCTGGCCCGATGGCAAAGGTTGCCACTGGAATGCCTTTGGGCATCTGGACAATGCTGTGCAGCGAATCAACCCCTGAGAGCGCCTTGCTCTGCACCGGCACGCCCAATACTGGCACGGTGGTCTTGGACGCCAGCATGCCGGGCAAGTGAGCGGCACCACCAGCGCCGGCAATGATCGCCTTCAGGCCACGCTCGACGGCTCCCTCGGCATACGCGAACATATCGTCTGGCATGCGGTGGGCCGAAACCACCCGCGCCTCATGGCCGATGCCAAAGTGTTGGAGAATCTGGACTGCATGCTGCATGGTGTCCCAGTCAGAACTGGAGCCCATGACAACGCCAATAAGTGTTTTCATAAAATCGCGGATTGGGTAGTCGGCCTGACTGCCGCCCGATCCAGCCTTGTGATCAGACTCTGAATTTTACTTTTTTGCCTTCGGCCTCCGAGAAATGCTTGATATCACCACTGAAAACTTTGAAACCGAGGTTCTGCAAACCTCCATGTCCGTTCCTGTGCTGGTCGATTTCTGGGCGCCCTGGTGCGGGCCCTGCAAATCCCTCGGGCCCATTCTGGAAAAGCTGGAAACTGACTACGCCGGGCGCTTTGTGCTGGTCAAGGTCAACTCGGATGAACAACAGGAATTGGCCGGCGCCTTTGGCATACGCAGCATTCCAACCTGTGTCTTGATGATGGGCGGTAAGCCCGTTGATGGCTTTATGGGTGCCTTGCCTGAGGGCAAACTGCGCGAGTTTTTGGACAAGCACCTGCCCAGCGACGAGGCCCTGCAGGCGCGCGCCGAGGCCGAAGAAGCCCAGCAACATCTGGATACAGGCGATGTCGGCAGCGCCCTGGAGCAAATGGGGCAGGCCCTGGCCACTGACCCAGCCAACGACGAGTTGCGCTACGACTATGTCAAGTTGCTGCTGGGTTCAGGCCAACTGGCTGAAGCCGCAGGAGCCTTGGCACCAGGACTGGCACAAATCCCGGTCAAGCTTCAGTTTGAGGCCCTGCAACAGTGGCTCAATGCGCTGGAATTTGCTGCCAATGATCCGCGAGGCCAGTGGGCACTGGCCCAGTTTGAAGAAAAAATCAGCGCCAACAAGCGTGATTTCGAAACTCGTTTTGCCAAAGCGCGTGTCTTGATGGCCCACAACGAATGGCTGGCCGCCCTGGATGAACTGCTGGAAATCATCATGCGCGACAAGAACTGGGACGAACAGGCGCCGCGCAAAACCTATATCGCCATACTTGAACTGCTGACCCCGCCCAAGCCCAAGGCCGGAGCCCAGGACACCGCCAAAAGCGCAGGTGGTATTGAGCTGGCCGGACACAGCAAGGTCGAGCAAGATGAGCAAAGCGCCATGATCGCTGCCTACCGGCGCAAGCTCAGCATGGCACTGAACTGAGCGACCCGTCACGGATTAACCCGACAATTGACCCTTCTTCCCAGCCCCACGGAGCAAGCTTATGAGCGTGACTAGCATTGACCATTTCATTTCTGGCCAGATCGTTGCCGGGACCTCGGGGCGCGCCCAGGATGTCTTCAACCCTGCCACGGGCGCGGTCACCGGACGAACCTCGCTGGCCAGTGCGGCCGAAGTGCACAAGGCGGTAGCGGCTGCCCAGGCTGCCTTTCCTGCCTGGGCGGATACCTCGCCCTTGCGTCGCGCTCGCGTGATGTTCAAGTTTCTGGAACTGATGAACGCGCACCGCGACGAGTTGGCCCGCCTGATTACGTCCGAGCACGGCAAGGTATTTACCGATGCCCAGGGTGAGGTGACACGGGGGGTTGAGATCCTGGAATTTGCCACGGGCATCCCCCAACTGCTCAAAGGAGACTTCACCGAGCAGGTGTCCACCGGCATGGACAACTGGACGATGCGCCAGCCGCTGGGCGTAGTGGCCGGGATCACCCCCTTCAATTTTCCGGTGATGGTGCCCATGTGGATGTTCCCGGTCGCCATTGCCTGTGGCAACACCTTTGTCCTCAAGCCCAGTCCGATCGATCCCAGTCCCTCGCTGCTGATGGCCGACCTGCTGAAAAAAGCGGGGCTGCCCGACGGCGTGTTCAATGTGGTGCAGGGCGACAAGGAGGCCGTGGATGCCCTGTTGGTCCACCCGGATGTCAAGGCCGTCAGTTTTGTCGGCTCCACCCCGATTGCCAACTACATCTACGAGACCGGCGCCCATCACGGAAAACGCGTGCAGGCGCTGGGCGGCGCTAAGAACCACATGGTGGTGATGCCCGATGCCGACCTTGACCAGGCGGTGGATGGGCTGATTGGCGCAGCCTACGGCTCAGCCGGTGAGCGATGCATGGCGATCTCGGTGGCCGTGCTGGTTGGCGATGTGGGCGACAAGATCATGCCCAAGCTGATAGAAAGAGCCCAAGCCCTGAAAGTGAAGAACGGCATGGAACTCGATGCCGAGATGGGGCCGATCGTGACTGGTATTGCCCACCAGCGGATCAGTGGCTATATCGAGCATGGGGCCAAGGAGGGCGCCATGCTGCGGGTGGATGGTCGCGGCTTCAAGGGCGCCTCCGCCGGGGCCGGTTGTGCCAACGGTTTCTGGCTGGGCGGCACCCTGTTTGACCATGTCACGCCCGAAATGAAAATTTACAAGGAAGAGATCTTTGGGCCGGTGTTGGCCTGTGTGCGCGTTCCCGATTTCGGCACGGCGGTCAAACTGATCAACGACCATGAATTTGGCAATGGCGTGGCCTGTTACACCCGGGACGGCAACGCCGCGCGTGAATTTGCGCGCCGTATCCAGGTTGGCATGGTGGGTATCAATGTGCCGATTCCAGTGCCCATGGCCTGGCACGGTTTTGGCGGCTGGAAACGCTCCCTGTTTGGCGACATGCATGCCTATGGCGAAGAGGGGGTTCGCTTCTACACCAAGCAGAAATCAATCATGCAACGCTGGCCTGAAAGTATCGGCAAAGGCGCGGAGTTCGCCATGCCGGTCTCCAAGTAATCAACCGATGGCAACTGGGCCGGGTTTTCAATCTGTTCTGACTCAGCGCGTCGGCGTTAGTGCCTGACAGGCGTGTAAATCCATGAGCGAGCCGACCTTTGACTACATCATTGTGGGGGCTGGCACTGCCGGCGCCCTGCTGGCCAATCGACTAAGTGCTGACCGCAGCAAGCGCGTCTTGCTGATCGAGGCGGGCGGCCCTGACAACTACCATTGGATACACATTCCGGTTGGCTACCTCTACTGCATTGGCAACCCGCGCACCGACTGGCTCTACCAGACCGAGCCTGACCCAGGACTCAACGGACGTCAGTTGCGTTACCCGCGCGGCAAGACCCTGGGCGGCTGCTCAAGCATCAACGGCATGATCTATATGCGCGGTCAGGTGCGTGATTACGCGAGCTGGGCTCAAGCCACCGGGGATGACACCTGGTCCTGGGAGCATGTGTTGCCCGCCTTCAAACGCCATGAAGACCACTACCTGGGCGCGGATGAATTTCATGGCGCTGGCGGTGAATGGCGGGTTGAGCGGCAGCGATTGCGCTGGGATGTCCTGGATGCGTTTGCCCAGGCGGCGGTGCAGGCCGGGATAGCGGCCACCGATGATTTCAATCAAGGCAATAACGAAGGCGTGGGCTACTTTGAAGTGAACCAGAAGCGGGGTTGGCGCTGGAACACGGCCAAGGCCTTTTTGCGCCCTACCTGCCATGAACGCAGCAACTTCACCTTGTGGACGCGCGCCCAGGTGGCTCGCCTGTTGCTCGATCAACGCTCAGACGGCAGCACTGTCTGTAGCGGCGTGCAGGTTTGGGACGGCAAGCAGATGGTTCTGGCGCGAGCTGAACGGGAAGTGGTCCTGAGTGCCGGCAGCATTGGCTCGCCGCAGATTCTGCAGCTCTCGGGCATTGGGCCGGGTGAATTGCTGCAACAGCACAATATCAAGGTGCTGCATGATCGTCCGGGCGTGGGGGCCAATCTGCAGGACCATTTACAAATTCGCTCGGTCTACAAGGTTCAGGGCGTCAAGACCCTCAATACCCTGGCCAACTCCTGGTGGGGCAAGGCGGCCATCGGGATTGAATACGCCCTGAATCGCAGTGGCCCGATGAGCATGTCACCGTCTCAGCTCGGGGCCTTCACCAAGTCAGACCCGGCACTGGCCTGGCCGAATCTCGAGTACCACGTCCAGCCGCTCAGCCTGGATGCGTTTGGTGAACCTTTGCATGCCTTTCCCGCCTTTACCGCCAGCGTCTGCAACCTCAACCCCAGCAGCCGCGGCACGGTTCAGATCAAAACCAACAATTTCCAGGACGCGCCTGCCATCGCGCCCAACTATCTGAGTACGCCCGAGGACCGCAAGGTTGCCGCCGACTCGCTGCGGGTGACTCGGCGCATTGTTCAGCAGGAGGCCTTGGCGAGGTACCAACCCAGCGAATGGAAGCCTGGCCTGCAGTATCAAAGCGACGAGGACCTGGCTCGGCTGGCCGGTGATATTGGCTCGACCATCTTTCACCCGGTCGGGACCACCAAGATGGGTCATGCGTCCGATCCTCACGCTGTACTGGACTCAAATATGAGAGTGCGTACTCACAACTCTTTGATCGCCCGTCTGCGGGTAGTGGACGCTGGCGCCATGCCGACCATTACCAGCGGCAATACCAACTCCCCCACCCTGATGATGGCGGAAAAGACCGCAGAGTGGATGATTCAGGACGCCGCCGGCAAATAATGCATTTGTTCAAATAGGGGTAATTCCCGATTCGCAAATTACGAAACCGGGGTAAATTCCCTGCCTATCAACAGCGCCTTGGCGCAGTGTGAGAGGCCGAGGAGCAAACCAAAATAGAAAATTTAATTTCTGCCCTGACCGGCAGAAGGTTCGAAACGGCACCCTTCGCGGTGCCTTTTCTTTTTAATTGACTGCATCTGTTCTTATTTGGCGGGCGGCCAGGCAATGTCTTGCACCCGTCTAGGCTTGCCAATAGGCGCAGCAGCCCGGCCGACGCGCACGGCGGCAATGTCCTCCTCGCTGGGGTACTGGCCCAGCAGCCAGTAGTCAAAGGCCCGTCGAGCGATGGGGGCGGCATGTTCGGCACCAAAGCCGGCGTTTTCAACCACCACGGCCAGGACGATCGTGGGGTCTTCGGCTGGTGCGAAGGCCATGTACAGGGCATGGTCACGCTGATGCTCTTCCATTTTGGCAGCGTTGTACTTGTCCTTCTGCCCGATGGTGACTGCCTGCGCAGTACCGGTCTTGCCCCCACTCAGATAGGGCGCACCGGCAAAGACCCGGGCCGAAGTTCCCTCCTGGGTTACACCGACCAGCGCGCGCCGGATTACCGCCACATGGTCAGGCCTGAACCCGAGGTCCTGGGTCGGTTTGGCTGGTACCACCTGAATGGTATGGTTCAACGCGTCCTGGCGAGATAGCACCACCTGGGGCGCATGCTTGATGCCGCCGTTGGCAAGGGTTGCTGTCGCACTGGCCATTTGCAGCATGGTGAAGGTGTTATAGCCCTGACCGATACCTAATGAGATCGTTTCCCCGCCGTACCATTTTTTTTGCTCTGGTCGTTTGTAGGTATTGCGTTTCCAGGCCTGACTGGGAAGCACGCCACGCACCTCGCCCAACAGATCAATCCCGGTGAGCTGCCCAAAGCCGAGAGGGGCCATGAAGTCATGGATTGCATCCACACCCAACTCATTGGCCAGCGAGTAGTAGTAGACATTGCTCGACTTGACGATGCTGCGGTACATGTCGACCGGGCCAAGTCCAGTGTCGCCATGGCTGCGAAAAACATGGCCGCCATAGGTCCAGCTCCCGGCATCGTTGATGATGGCTGACGGCGAGCGCTTGCCCGATTGCAAGGCCGCCATGGCCATGAAAGGCTTGTAGGTGGAGCCGGGCGGATAGGTGCCCCGCAAGGCCCGGTTCAGCAGAGGCTTGTTGATGGATTCGTTAAGCTCTTTCCAGCTGTCAGCGTCAATGCCCTCGACAAACAGGTTGGGGTCAAACGTGGGCTTGCTAACCAGGGCCAGAACTTCGCCGGTTTTAGGGTTCAACGCCACCAGGGCGCCCCGACGGGCTCCAAACAGGGTTTCGATCAGGTGCTGGAACTTGATGTCGATTGAAAGGGTTACTGAATCACCCGGGGTTGATGGACTGCTGGCCAACTTGCGAACCGCGCGGCCGCCTGCAGAGGTTTCAAGCCGCTCGACCCCGGTGATGCCATGCAGATTTTTTTCGTAACTTTGCTCAATACCCAGTTTGCCAATGTAGTCCGTGCCCCGGTAATTGCCCTGGTCTTCTTCCGGCCAGTCTTCCATGACCCGCTTTTCAGCCTGGTTGATGCGGCCGATATAGCCAATCACATGGCTGGCCAATTCTCCATACGGGTAGCTGCGAAACAGTCGGGCCTTGATGGCCACACCGGGAAATCGGTAGAGCTGGGCGGCGACCCGGGCCACCTCTTCATCGCTGAGCCGCGAGCGTATAGAAACCGAGTCAAAGCTTTTTGATTCCTCACGCAGCTTTTTGAAGCGACGCCGGTCGCGCGGTGTGATCTCCACGATTTGTGCCAAATCGTCAATGGTCTGCTCGACACTGGCCACGCGTGCTGGCGTGATCTCCAGGGTATAGGCTGAATAATTGGAAGCCAGCACTATGCCGTTTCGGTCCAGAATTTGGCCCCGGTTGGGCACCACCGGGACAATTGCCGTCCGGTTGTTTTCAGCCTGTTGACTCAGCTGCTCATGCTGCAGCACCTGCAAGTAAACAAGACGGGCAAGCAGAATAAAAAAACAGGCTGACAGCGCCGCCAGCACCATCAGCGTCCGGTGGCGAAAGCGCACCAGCTCTAGCTCGACATTGCGCAGCGCCGTCATAGCGGTCGGTCAACATCTGGGTCAGGCGCGCGTTTTTGAGGTATCAACAACAGCACCGAAACGATCGGCCACAACATCGCCTCCAGAGCGGGCGCCAACAGTAGACTCAGGCCCGGAAAATTGCCCCCGATCATCAGCCGCGAAGCCAGCGACAAGCCATGGGCCACGATGAACAGGGGTAAGACTTGGAAGGATTGCATCGGTACCGGAAACCACAGCAGACGGCGATGGATGGTAATAGCCAGATAGCACATGCAGACATAAGCCAGGGCATGCTCACCCAGCAGACCGGCCTGATGCACATCCATCAAGAGGCCAAACACAAAAGCAGCGGCCACGCTAACGCGACGCGGCTGATGTACGCTCCAGAACACCAACACCAGGGCCAGCACATCGGGCTGCCACGGCGCGCCGCCTCCCCAGAAAGCAATGCCTTGCACAAAATTGGTCAGCAAGGCAAGCACCAGGGTGGTCCAGATAAAAATCGGGTTGGCCGGCAGCAGCAGCTGCTGGCCTGGGCGCATGATCATTCACGCCCTCCTGAGGCAGACTGGCCCGGTTTGGGGTTAGACAAGGCGTTCGGACGTGCTGGCAAGGTTTTTGTTGCCGGCTCCAAAACCAGGACATGCAGCGCCCCATCGGCCCGAGCCATCGGGTCAAGCTCGATGGCCGCAAAGGACGAATCCACCCTGCGCTCCACCTTAGTGACTCGAGCCACCATCAAACCCGCCGGGAAAACCGCATCCACTCCACTGGTCGTCAGCAGATCGCCTACCTGGACATCGGCGCTTGCAGGAATCAATCGCAACTCCATGCCGTTGCTGCGGCTGGCGCTGCCTGAGGCCAGCGCTCGCAGGCCATTTCGTGTATTGAGCGTCGGAATAAACTGCTCCGGGTCAGTCAGCAAGGTGACCTCGCTGGTGAGCGGATAGACCCGCGTGACCTGACCCAGCACACCCAGGTCGTCGATGACCGGGGCACCGGCCACAACCCCCTTGAGCGTACCCTTGTCGATGACCACCTTGCGGGAATAGGGGTCGGCCGCGTCGTAAATCACCTGGGCCGCCAGGGAGGGTGACGCCAATGGTTCGCGCAACTCAAGCAGCTGCCGCAATCGGGCATTTTCCAACTGCAATTGTTCCACCTGCTGGACGCGTTGCGCCTGACTTGCCAATTCCAACTGGGCCTTGTCCATGGACGACTTGTCCTGGGAGACCGAGCGCAGGAGCTCGGCAACGCGCTCTGTCCAGAGGCGCGGCTGGAGCATCAAGGCCTGCATGGGGTAGATCGCTGTGGCCAGCACGGTTCTCACCGGCTGGATCATCTGGAAACGGGCATCGGCCACCATCAGAAAGATGGCCGCCGAGCTCAGAACCAGAAGCTTGGTCAGAGCCGATGTGCCCTGCCGAAACAGGGGGGGTGGTGATCTATCCAGCGTACCCAGTGGCATCGCTGTCCCCGCGTCTTATTCGCTGGTGAATATGCTGCCCAGACGCTCCATGCGCTCCAAGGCAATGCCACAGCCTCGAACCACGCAGGTGAGGGGGTCTTCCGCCACCAGCACCGGGAGCCCGGTTTCTTCGGCCAGCAAGCGATCGAGGTCTCGCAACAGGGCGCCCCCGCCAGTCAACATCATGCCGCGGTCCGCGATATCTGCGCCCAACTCGGGAGGGGTTTGTTCGAGGGCATTCTTGACCGCAGAAACAATATTGTTCAGCGGGTCAGTCAGCGCTTCCAGAATTTCGTTGGAGGAGATACTGAAACTGCGCGGCACACCTTCGGACAGGTTTCGCCCGCGTACTTCCATTTCCTTGACCTCACTGCCCGGAAAGGCAGAGCCAATGTTTTTCTTGATGGATTCAGCAGTTGGCTCGCCAATCAACATGCCATAGTTGCGACGAATGTAGTTGATGATGGCCTCGTCGAACTTGTCGCCGCCTACCCGGACACTGCCCTTGTAGACCATGCCCCCCAGCGAAATGACCCCCACCTCAGTGGTACCGCCACCAATATCAACCACCATCGAGCCCGAGGCCTCGCTGACCGGCAGGCCCGCGCCAATAGCCGCAGCCATCGGCTCCTCAATCAGATAGACATCAGATGCGCCGGCCCCCAGTGCCGATTCACGTATGGCACGGCGCTCCACCTGGGTGGAGCCGCAGGGCACGCAGATGATGATGCGCGGGCTGGGTCGCATGAGCGAGCGCGGGTGCACCATCTTGATGAATTGCTTGAGCATCTGCTCGGTCACGGTGAAGTCAGCAATCACGCCGTCTTTCATCGGCCGGATCGCCTCGATATTGCCAGGTACTTTGCCCAGCATGGTCTTGGCCTCCTTGCCCACCGCCTGAATGGCTTTCTTGCCCTGTGGGCCCCCTTCATGGCGGATGGCAACCACAGAAGGCTCATCCAGCACAATACCCTTATCACGCACGTAGATGAGCGTATTGGCGGTACCCAGGTCAATCGCCAAGTCGGTGGAGAAATACCGACCAAAAGATCCAAACATTACACAATCCTTTGCACCAGCAAGATTGGAATCAGGCTACCCGGCCCAACAGTCCAAAATTGCTGAATATCACCTGCAGAAGCCAGAGAAATCAATGGCCCCATAAAGGCGAGATAATACCTTATCCCCAGCGGCCAAGGCTGTGTCGGCGGGACGGCCCTACCCGGCTTGATGTCCCCTGTTTCATTCTGCGACAACCATGTCTCTCAATTCATCTGATATCTCACGCATCGCCAACCTGGCCCGGCTCGAGCTGACCCCGGACCAAAGTCAGCGCATGCTCGCCCAGATCAATAATTTTTTTGAACTTGTCGAGCAAATGCGCGCTGTTGACACGACTGGCATCGAGCCCCTGGCCCATCCGCTGGCAACTGTGTCCGAGATGGCGCTACGCCTGCGTGAAGACCGGGCTTCTGAGCCCGACAACCGGGAAGCCAACCAGCTAACAGCACCGGCCGTCGAGCGTGGCCTGTTTCTGGTTCCAAGAGTGATCGAATAATGGCTGAGGAATTGCACCAGATGTCGGTCGCCAGGCTGGCCCAAGCCCTGCGCGACAAGAAAGTCTCCGCCCTTGAGACTGCGCAGCACTTTCTCAGTCGCATCAGCGCCAACCATCAGCTGGCCGCTTTTGTCGCCCTCAATGAAGAGCTCACCCTGGATCAGGCCCGCGCCGCGGACGCCCGGCTAGCCGCTGGCAGTTGCAGCCCTCTGACAGGTGTGCCCATTGCCCACAAAGATATCTTTGTCACCCAGGGCTTTCCAACCACCGCCGGTTCAAACATGCTGGCCGGCTATCGCTCACCGTTTGATGCCACCGTCGTCGACCGCCTGGCGCAGCAGGGCACGGTGACCCTGGGCAAGCTCAGCTGTGACGAATTCGCCATGGGTTCGGCCAACGAAAATGTGGCCGTGCCCGCCTTGGGTCATGCTGCGGCCACCCCGGTTCGCAACCCCTGGGACCGGGAGCGCGTGGCCGGCGGCTCCTCGGGCGGTAGCGCTGCCGCCGTGGCCGCGCAACTGACACCCGTTGCCACCGGTACCGACACCGGGGGCTCCATACGTCAGCCGGCCGCCTTTTGCGGAATTACTGGCATCAAGCCCACCTACGGTCGTGCTTCGCGCTACGGAATGATCGCCTACGCCTCCAGTCTGGATCAGGCCGGACCGATGGCACGCAGCGCTGAGGATTGCGCGCTAATTCTTTCGGCCATGTGCGGACCCGATCCCGACCGTGACTCGACCTCACTGGAAGTGCCGGACGAGAATTTCACCCTGCAGCTCAACCAGTCCCTGGAGGGAATACGCATCGGTGTCCCGAAGGAATTTTTCGGTGAAGGCTTAGCAGCGGATGTGCGCAGTGCCATTGAAGCGGCCTTGCAGGCCTATCAGAAGCTTGGAGCGCAGCTGGTACCGATCTCCTTGCCAAGGACCGAGCTGGCCATCCCGGTCTACTACATCATTGCGCCTGCTGAAGCCAGCTCCAACCTCAGTCGCTTTGACGGTGTCAAGTTCGGCCATCGGGCCGATCGCTACGAAGACCTGCTGGACATGTACAAAAAGAGTCGTGCCGAGGGTTTTGGCGAAGAGGTCAAGCGCCGCATCATGGTGGGCACCTATGTGCTCTCGCATGGGTATTACGACGCCTACTATCTGCAAGCCCAGAAAATTCGTCGCATGATTGCCGAGGACTTCCAGCAGGCATTTAAGTCCTGCGACGTCATCGCCGGACCAGTAGCACCGACCGTGGCCTGGAAAATCGGCGAGAAAGCCGACGACCCATTGGCAAATTATCTGGCTGACATCTTCACCCTGCCAGCCTCCCTGGCTGGATTGCCGGGCATGAGCCTGCCGGTTGGATTTGGCCAGGGCGGAATGCCTGTTGGCATGCAGCTGATCGGCAACTACCTGCAGGAATCGCGGCTGCTGAACATGGCGCACCGCTTCCAACAGAACAGCGACTTTCACCTGCGCCAGCCAGGAGGCTTTTAAGATGACGAACACCTTGGTGCAGGGCTATGAGGTGGTGATTGGCTTCGAGACGCATGCCCAACTATCGACCCAGAGCAAGATTTTCAGTCGCGCGCCCACTGCATTTGGCGCTGAGCCCAATACCCAGGCCTGTGCAGTGGACCTGGCCCTGCCAGGCACCTTGCCGGTCATGAACATGGGCGCAGTGGAGCGCGCTATTCGTTTTGGGCTGGCGGTGGGTTCGCATGTGGCTGGGCGCAGCATCTTTGCCCGCAAGAATTATTTTTACCCGGACCTGCCCAAGGGGTATCAGATCAGCCAGTACGAAATCCCTGTGGTGCAGGGCGGGGACGTGTCGTTTTTTCTGGGTGAGCAACAAAAAACAGTTCGTCTGGTGCGGGCTCATCTGGAAGAAGATGCCGGCAAGTCGCTGCACGAAGAATTTCACGGCATGAGCGGCATCGACCTGAACCGGGCCGGTACTCCGCTGCTGGAGATCGTGACCGAGCCCGACATCCGCTCCAGCGAGGAGGCGGTCGCCTACGCCAAGGAGCTGCACAAGATCGTGACATGGATTGGCATCTGCGATGGCAACATGCAGGAAGGCAGCTTCCGCTGCGACGCCAATGTGTCGGTGCGCAAGCCCGGCCAGCCCCTGGGCACACGCCGCGAGATCAAGAACCTGAACAGCTTTAAGTTCATGCAGCAGGCCATCGACTTCGAAGTGCGCTGGCAGATCGAGCAACTTGAGGACGGCCACCCGATTCAACAGGCCACCGTGCTGTTCGATCCCGACACCGGTGAAACCCGAGCCATGCGCACCAAGGAAGATGCCGCCGACTACCGTTACTTTCCTGACCCGGACCTGCCACCGCTGGTGATTGCATCCGATTGGATTGAGCAGGTCAGGGCTCAAATGCCGGAATTGCCCCGCACGATGGCCGATCGGTTTGTGAAAGACTATGGACTGCCGGCCTACGATGCCACCACACTGACGCAAAGCAAGGCCATGGCCGCCTACTTTGAAGCGACTGCCAAGGCTTGCGGGCAGCCCAAACTGGCGAGCAACTGGATCATGGGCGAAGTATCGCGCAGGCTGAATGCGGGCGAGCTTTCCATTGAGCAAGCGCCAGTGAGCGCGGACCAACTAGCCGCGCTGATTGGTCGCATCTGTGACAACACCATCAGCAACAATGCCGCCCGTCAGGTATTTGACGGTCTCTGGAGCGCTCAGGGCGAGGTCGACGCCATCATCGAGGCCAAAGGCCTGAAGCAGATGAATGACACCAGCGAGTTGGAAAAAATCATCGACGAGGTACTGGCCGCCAATCCCAAGAATGTGTCTGAATTCAAGGCTGGCAATGCCAAGGCTTTGAACGGCCTGGTCGGCCCGATCATGAAGGCCAGCAAGGGCAAGGCCAATCCGGCCCAGGTCAATGCCCTGCTGAAACAAAAGCTGGGCGGTTGAAGCGCTTCAAGCCGCATCTTTCTGTATCAATTTTATTAACCTGTCATTTTCATCGAGACATTTATGAGCATCACCCTTTCCAGCGCCGCCTTGCCTGTCTTCAATCGTTTTCTGGGCAATCTTCACCATCTCCTGAGCAAGGCCCAGGCCGATGTAGCCACCCGCGGCTATGACGAGCAAGCCCTGGTGCAGTACCGGCTGGCACCCGACATGCTGCCCTTCAAAACCCAGATCTGCATCGCCTGTGACGCTGCCAAGCTGTGTGTTGCCCGCATCACCGGCATGGATGCCCCCAAATACGAAAACACTGAAAACACGATAGCCGATCTGATGGCCCGAATCGACAAGACCTTGGCCTGGTTGCAAACCGTGCCCGCCAGCGCGCTGGACGGCCTGGAAGAAAAAGAGATTACCTTTCCGGTGGGCAAGACCGGTTCACGCACCTTGACCGCAGAAAACTACCTCAAGACCTGGGCCCTGCCCAATATGTTTTTCCACATCACCACCGCCTATGCCATCCTGCGCCACAACGGCGTCGCACTGGGCAAGAGTGATTTTCTGGTGGGCGCAGGGCAGTAAACCAGACATAGCTGGTCCAGATCACACCCCGTAACGGTCACGATAGGCTTGCACCCTGGGCAGGTGCTGACCCAGCTCAGCGCCGCCCTGACGCGCCAGAAATTCCAGCAGATCCTTCAGCTCGGCTACGGCGCACACCTGCAGCCCCAGCTCACGCTGGACATACTGCACGGCACTGTGCGGCACATCCCGGGTTGTGCCATCGGCAAGCTGTTCGGTGGCCATTTCCTGCCGGTCCAGGGCGATTGCCATGGCATAGGGGGTGGCCCCGGCCGCTTGAATCAAGGCGATCGACTCCCGGGCTGCCGTGCCGGCAGACATCACATCGTCCACGATCAGCACCCGCCCCTTGAGCGGCGCCCCGACCAGGGTCCCACCTTCACCATGGTCCTTGGCTTCCTTGCGGTTGTAGGCGAATGAAACATTGCGGCCGCGCCGTGCCAATTCCACCGCGAGCGCCACTCCGAGTGGAATGCCTTTGTAGGCCGGCCCGAAAATCATGTCGAACTCGATGCCTGAGGACAGAATGCGTCGGGCATAAAATTCAGCCAGCCGACCCAGCTTGATGCCATCATCAAACAGGCCAGCATTGAAAAAATAGGGGCTCATACGGCCAGCTTTGGTCTTGAATTCGCCAAAGCGCAAGACACCGCAGTCCACTGCAAACTGCACAAAGTCTTGTGCCAAGGCGTCCTGTCCAATTGCCGTTTTCACACCATCCGCCATGGGAAATTCCTTGTTCAAATTAAGCAGCCTCAATCTCAATGGCATCCGATCTGCCACCAGCAAGGGGCTGGCGCAATGGGTTGAGTCGCACCAGCCTGATTGTATTTGCGTGCAGGAAGTCAAGGCCCAGGCCGACGACATTGCCGGGCGGTTCGAGCAGCTGGCCGGCTTGCAGGGTTACTTTCACTTTGCGCAGAAAAAGGGCTATTCGGGAGTGGGGATCTACACCCACCTTGCCCCCACCGATGTGGTGGTCGGCCTGGGCATACCCGAATTTGATGATGAAGGCCGCTACCTTGAGCTGCGCTTTGACACGCCCGGAGCCAAGCTTTCCCTGATCAGCTGCTACTTTCCCAGCGGCTCCTCCGGTGAGGAACGGCAACAGGCTAAGTTTCGCTTTCTTGATGCGGTCTATCCGCATCTGCAGTCGTTGCGAGCCCAACGTGAACTCATCCTGTGTGGCGATGTGAATATTGCGCACCAGGAGATCGACCTGAAAAACTGGAAGGGCAATATGAAGAATTCCGGCTTCCTGCCCGAGGAGCGCGCCTGGATGACCCAACTGCTCGGTGAAGGCGGCCTGGTGGATGTCTATCGTCGATTGCATCCCGATGCCACCGACAGCGCCTACACCTGGTGGAGCAACCGTGGCCAAGCCTATGCGAAGAATGTGGGCTGGCGCTTGGACTACCAGTTGGCGACCCCGCACCTGGCCAGCGGTGCCCGCCACGCATCGGTCTTCAAGACGCAACGCTTTAGTGACCATGCGCCGCTCACAGTTGAATATGACTTCAGGCTTTGATTCGATCAGACGGGGAGATATTGTCCCTTGGCGGTTCACCTGGCAAGTGCATGGAGTGTTGAAGCCGAGCAGGTGAAAGATCCAGCCTTGACTCGTCAACCACTCAATGAGCCTGTCGCAAAGCGGGCCAAAGTCGTAGCGCGCTGGCACCGGCGCCTAACAAGCCCACCAGTACACCAAACCATATCGATGCACTGACCCCCTGTGTAGGCCAGGTGGATAGACAAAAGGCGACCGCCGCCGCACCGAGGGACTGCCCCAGCAGGCGGGAAGTTGCCAGAATGCCGCCAGCGCCTCCACTGCGCTCAAGCGGGGCGCTCGTCATGAGAGCCACCATATTGGGCGATTGAAAAAGGCCAAAACCAACACCGCAAAGAAGCAGTCGCCACCCAACTTGCCATGCCGCTGCCGAAGGGTCCATGCATTCCAGCAAGATCAGGCCAACGGACAACAATACCAAGCCCAACGCGCCCAAAATGCCTGGCGCAATGCGCTCAGCCAGCCTGGGCGCAAACAGCGTCATCAAGGCCAAGGCAGCGGGCCAGGGGGCGATCATCCAGCCGGCTTGCACCTGTGTATAGCTCAGCTTGAGCATCAGGAAAAATGGCAGGACAACCAGAACAACACCCTGAACAGTGAATGCACAGACCGACGTCAGGGACGACAAGGCAAAGACAGGTAATTTGAAAAGATCAATCGCCAGAATGGGCGCGGGTCGGCCCGATTCACGCCGGCTCAGCGCATAAGCCAAAGCGACGCTCACGAGCAAAGCGAGTGCAGCGATTTGCCATCCGAGATGCGCGATACTTGCAATGCCGAAAAGCAGGCTGGCGAATACTGCTGCACACATGAATGCCGACAAAGGATCAAAGGGTCTGACAAGTTTGTCTGTGTGCGGCAGGGCACCTAATCCTGTGATCAGGGCAAGACAGGCTGGCAGCACGCTCATCCAGTAAAGCCAATGCCATGCGGCAAACGCCAGGATCGTGGAAGCCGCTGAAGGCCCCACCGTCAGGGCAATACCAACGATCATCGCGTACAGGCCCAATCCCCGACCCAGCTTCTCTGCCGGGTAGATCGAGCGGATCAGGGCAGGCGTGGTCGCAGACACTGCGGCCGAGCCGATCCCAAGCAGTGCACGCCCCAGCATTAGGCCGGGCAATGTGTCCGCACCGCCTGACAGCAGCGCCCCCAGGGAAAACACGCCTAATCCGCCCAAGAATATACGTCGATGACCAAATATCTCCCCCATCGCCGCCAGGGGAAGCAACGCCGCTATGACAGCGAGGTAGTAGATATTGATGATCCAGATGGTCTTTGCAGCCGGTTCATTCAGGCCTATTGCAATGGCTGGTATGGCCGTGCTGGTAAGCGAAATGTCCAGCGTAACCACTGACACACCCAGGAGAACTGACACTAAAGCACCAATGTTCATGTGGTCCGCCAGCTGTGAAAGCGAATTGCCGTACCACTCATAGAATCGCTTTCATGATTGAACCTGATAACTCGCAAGCTTGGACGACGCCCCAATCGATTTCATTTTCATCGGCACTAATGTTTTGGCTCAAGCTTGGTTTTATCAGTTTTGGCGGGCCCGCCGGGCAGATTGCCATCATGCACCAGGAGCTGGTGGAACGACGGCGCTGGATTTCTGAAAAACGCTTTTTGCATGCGCTGAACTACTGCATGGTGCTGCCCGGCCCCGAAGCGCAGCAACTGGCGACCTACCTGGGCTGGATGATGCACGGCACGGCGGGAGGCGTCATGGCCGGCGGTCTGTTTGTTCTGCCGTCGCTGCTGCTGCTGATTATTTTGTCGTGGCTGTATGTCGCCATGGGCGACTTGCCAATCTTGGCGGGTTTGTTTTTTGGCATCAAGCCAGCAGTGACCGTCATCGTGGCCCACGCTGCCCACCGCATCGGCACCCGCGCCCTCAAAAACCGACTGCTCTGGGCGATTGCCGCCGGCTCTTTCGTGGCCATCTTCGCCCTGAAAATCCCCTTTCCAGCTATTGTTGCGGCCGCAGCCTTGATCGGGTATTTTGGTGGGCCGCTGGCACCCTCCCAGTTCAATTTGGGCGCCAGTCACGACTCTCAAACCAAGTCTTACGGTCCGGCCCTGATTGACGACCAGACCCCAAGCCCACCCCATGCGCGCTTCAGCACATCACGACTGCTGCGGGTGCTGTTGGTGGGCAGCCTGCTGTGGGCCATCCCCATGGCGCTACTGACCCTGGCCTTTGCCTGGAATCACCCGCTCACCCAGATGGGATGGTTTTTCACCAAGGCGGCCTTGCTCACCTTTGGCGGCGCCTATGCGGTCCTGCCCTATGTGTACCAGGGCGCGGTAGACCACTATAAGTGGCTGTCGCCATCGCAAATGATCGACGGGCTGGCCTTGGGCGAAACCACCCCGGGGCCTCTGATCATGGTGGTGGCATTTGTGGGCTTTCTGGGCGGCTACCAGCAAGCTGTTTTTGGGCCTGGCAACCTGCTGCTAGCCGGCGCGGTGGCCGCCTGCGTGGTGACCTGGTTCACCTTCTTGCCGTCGTTTCTCTTCATCTTTGCGGGTGGTCCCCTGGTGGAGTCCACCCACAATGACCTCAAGTTCACCGCGCCACTGACCGCGATCACCGCCGCGGTGGTGGGTGTCATACTCAACCTGGCCCTGTTTTTTGGCTACCATGTGTTGTGGCCACAAGGTTTGGGTGCCAGCCTGGACTGGCCCTCACTGCTGATCGCCTTGGGTGCTGCCATCGCGCTTTTTTACTTCAAGCGGGGCGTCATGCAGGTGATTGGTGTTTGCGCCCTGGCCGGACTGTCATTCAAGCTGCTGGGGTTGTAAAGCCGGCACCCTGCATTACTGTCCAATCTGCCTCGAAATTCAATGTTGCGCTACCAAACTCTGCCCGTCACCCCCTTTCAACAAAACTGCTCCCTGGTCTGGTGTGACCAAACCATGCGAGCGGCCGTCATCGACCCCGGCGGAGATCTGGACCAGGTGCTGGCCCTGAGCGAGCGCTTGGGCCTGAAGTTGGAGCAGATCTGGCTGACCCATGCGCATATCGACCATGCAGGTGGCACTGCCGAGCTGGCAACCCGACTGGAACTGCCAATCATTGGGCCGCATCCGGGTGACCAGTTCTGGATTGACCAACTCGACCAGCAAGGCCGCATGTTTGGTTTTCCACCCAGCACCCCGTTTACGCCCACCCGCTGGCTGCACGATGGTGACACGGTGAGTGTGGGCAACTGCAGCCTCTCGGTTCGACACTGCCCTGGACATACTCCGGGCCATGTGGTGTTTCATTCCGCCGAGATTGGCCGGGCGTTTGTGGGGGATGTGCTGTTCGCAGGTTCGATTGGCCGAACCGATTTTCCTCAGGGCAACCATGACCAGCTGATTGACAGCATCGTCAGCCGCCTCTGGCCCATGGGGGACGACACCGTGTTCATCCCCGGTCATGGGCCTGAAAGCACATTTGGCCGAGAACGTCGCAGCAACCCGTTTGTCAAAGGGACCTGAGCTTTAGCGCGGCGGGTTGCTTGCGTCCTGCGCTGCCGGCTGACGGGAGCGCTCGTAGAGAGGCATAACCCTGGGCAGGGAGCGCTCCAGCTCTTCTATGCGGCTTGAGCCTGATGGGTGGGTGGACAGCCATTGCGGAGGCGCCCCAGAATTGGCTGCAGACATTTTTTGCCACAGGGTGACGCTGGCGCGGGGATCAAAGCCGGCGCGGGCGGCCAACTCAAGACCCACCAAGTCAGCATCGGTTTCATTTTCGCGGCTGAATTTGAGCGTCAGCAGTTCAGCCCCATAGTTGGTCAGGGTCTGGCCGAGCTGCCCCAGTCCCAGCACCTGGCCCAGCAAACTGGCCCCGATATTGGTGGCCGCACTCTTGCCCATGCGCTCACGGGCATGCTCACGCAAGGCGTGGGCAATTTCATGCCCCATCACCATGGCCACCTCGTCGTCACTGAGCTGCAGCTTCTCCAGAATGCCGGAATAAAAGGCGATCTTTCCGCCGGGCATGCAAAAGGCATTGATCTGACGCGAGCCAATCAGGTTGACCTCCCAGCGCCATTCCCGCGCTCTTGGATTCCAGTCGTGACTATGAGGAATGATTCGTTTGGCAATCCGACGCAAGCGCTGCAATTGTGAATTGTCAGCGCCCGCAAGGGCCCCCTTTTCATGGGCCTGCTTCAACAGCTGCTGGTATTGCTGACCGGCTGAATTTTCGACCTGCGCTGCTGGCACCAACTGACTGAAGGCCGAGTTGCCCCCCACGTCCACGCCCTCACGCGCCTGGGCCGGCAGCAAGGCTCCCAGGGACATGGCCACCACCGCAAAACGCCCACACCATTTATTCATAACCACTGATCTGCCTTCTGAATCACCTGCACAGGATCCCCGCGTATTATTCCCTCATGTCATCAGATGCCGCCAATTCCTCAACAATCAAGGGCTCGGGTTCTGCGGCGAGCTGGCGCCAGGCGCTGGCCGTCTACCTGGAGATCGGCACCCTGCGGATGGTGGCGTTGGGGTTTGCCGCGGGCTTGCCCCTGCTGCTGGTGTTGGGAACGCTGAGCTTTCGTCTGCGGGAAGCCGGAATCGATCGCAGCACCATCGGCTACCTGAGCTGGGTGGGCCTGGCCTACGCCTTCAAATGGGTCTGGGCGCCCCTGGTTGACCGGCTTAACTTGCCCTGCTTGACCAGAACACTTGGGCGCAGGCGCAGTTGGCTGCTGATTTCACAAATTGCTGTGATGGCTGGGTTGATCGGCATGGCACTGCAGGATCCCCGTCAGGGGCTGGAGCCCTTGGTCTGGTGCGCCCTGTTGGTCGCGTTTGGCTCTGCGACACAGGACATTGCGCTGGATGCCTATCGCATTGAATCCGCCGGTGCAGAACGTCAAGGCGCCCTGGCCGCTGCCTACCAGACCGGTTACCGGCTGGCCATGATCTGGGCCGGCGCCGGGGTACTTTGGCTGGCCGCCCGTGCCGAAGTCAGCCAGGCGGGGGGCTACCAGCAGGCGGCCTGGGCCAGCGCCTACCTGATCATGGCGGCCAGCATGTTGCCTGGGGTGCTTACCGTGCTGCTGTCGCCCGAGCCACGCAAACCGGCACTTGCACCAGCGCGCACTCTGGTGGCCTGGCTGCGCGAGGCCCTGGTCGAGCCATTTGCCGACTTTTTAAGACGCTACGGCTGGCATGCCGCACTGATCCTTGCGCTGATTGCCGTCTATCGCATCAGTGATGTGGTGATGGGCATCATGGCCAACCCGTTCTATGTGGACATGGGCTATACCAAGGACGAAGTGGCGGCTGTGACCAAGATTTATGGCGTGATCATGACCCTGCTTGGGGCCTTGGTCGGCGGCGCCATGGCCATGCGCCTGGGCGTGATGCGGGTGTTGATGCTGGGAGCCATTTTGAGCGCCGCCAGTAATCTGCTTTTTGCCTGGCTCAGCACCCGGGGGCACGACCTGAGCGCTCTGATCTTTGTGATCTCAGCAGACAATCTTTCTTCAGGCATCGCCTCGGCTGGCTTTATTGCCTACCTCTCAAGCCTGACCAATGTGAGCTACTCCGCCACTCAATACGCACTGTTCAGCTCCATGATGTTGCTGGCTCCCAAATTTATTGCCGGCTTTTCCGGGGAGTATGTCAATGCCTATGGCTACAGCCACTTTTTCACCAGCACGGCTGTACTGGGCTTGCCAGTCCTTGTGCTGGTCTGGTTGGCCAGCAGGACCATGGGTCAGCATCTGGCAAGGTCAAAGTCAGAGCAAGAGCCTTGAATTTCCTGGCAAGACGGTGCCGCACATGCCCCTATCAGGGGATAGGGCTTTGTCTCTGGCTTGGGTACAGTTGTGGCAGTTAAAGCTGTCTCACAAAGTCAAAATCAGATTGGGTTGCCAGCCAACAATAAAAAAACGGCGGCAAGGCCTTGCATCAAGTGTCTCCTCCAAGACCTCAAAGCCACTTCCAAGTGGCTTTTTTTTCACCTCCACCCATTTAAGGTGAAGCCGTTTTCCCAGCAGCCGACTTGTCAAGCAAAGGCAAGACCTGGCTGGCCTCCAAGTCATTGAGGCAGCGCAGGTGGCCCAGCGGACAGACCCGCTCATAACAGGGTGAGCAATCCAGCGGGGGCTGATAACTGGCCTCGTTCTTGAGCCAGAGCACTTGGGCCCGGTCACTCAGGGGCGGCGTATGCAGGGGGCTGGACGAACCAAAAATCGCCACCTGAGGCACATCCAGCGCGGCAGCCACATGCATCAAGCCGGTATCGTTGGTGACAACCTGCCGGGCGCCAGCAATCAAGGCCAAGGCTTCGGTCAAGCCGGTGCTTCCCGCCAGATTGATGACCGCCGCGCTCTGCGCCAGGGCGGCAATCTCCTTCCCCAGGCCAGCTTCCTTGGCCGAGCCAAGCAGTAGCACCGGTGCCTCCAGTTGTTGTGCCAGCCTTGCGAAATGTGCCGCCGGCCAGCGCTTGGCCGGGCCGTACTCCGCACCCGGGACAAAGACATAGTAGTCACCTTGCGACTGGCCGTACTGCCGCAGCACTGCCTCCACCAAAGGCGGCTCGAGGTGAAGGCGCGGCCGATCCGAATCAAACCCCGGCTCGCCGCTGAGGGCCGAGTAAAAAGCCACCATGGGGGGTCGAAGGCCCTTAGACGGGTTTTTCAGTCGATGGGTGAGCAATCCAACGCGCGCTTCACCCAGATAGCCAACCCGCTTGGGAATGCCCGCCAGGAAAGGTAGCAAGGAGCTCTTGAATGAGTTGGGGCAGACATAGGCCGTTGAAAAGCGTCCGGTCAGTTGCCGGGCCAGCTTACGGCGCTCCCGCAACTGCAAGCCGCCATGGGCAAAGGGAAACTCAATCACCGCGTGCACCTGCGGCATGGCCCGGTAAACTGGCGCCACCCAAGGCAGTGCCCCCACATAGATGCGCTCCCCGCGCGCGGCCAGACGCCGCAACAGAGGCTCGGTCATGACAGCGTCACCGATCCACTGCGGCGCTACGACCAGGGATTCAGTGATGGGCCTGGAAGTGCTCACCCGCCTTGAGCCTGTAGAGCGTGCCGCAGTAAGGACATCGGGCCTGTCCGGTGTGCGCGACATCCAGATAGACCCGGGGATGGTTGCTCCACAAGGCCATGCCCGCCTGAGGACGTGGGCAGTACACACCACCCTGCGGGTTGAGTTCACTGGCCAGCAGCTGGACTTCTTGATTGCTCATACTGGTGTCGTCATGGCTGAATTGATAGCAGACTGGGTGTGCGATTCAGGCGCCGGATCTGGGCTGTCAGACCTTGGTCAGCCAGTTCGCATACTTGGCATTGCGTCCGTTGACGATGTCAAAAAACGCGCTCTGCACTTTTTCAGTGATCGGTCCGCGACTGCCCGCGCCGATTTCCACCCGGTCAAGCTCGCGAATCGGGGTGACTTCTGCGGCCGTGCCCGTGAAGAAGGCCTCGTCCGCGATATAAATCTCATCACGGGTGATGCGTTTTTGAACCACTTCCAGACCCAGGTCTTTGGCGATATGAAACACCGTGTTGCGGGTAATACCGTTAAGTGCGCCGGCCGAGAGGTCTGGCGTATAGATGACGCCACCCTTGATGACAAAAATGTTCTCGCCCGCACCTTCCGAGACAAAGCCGGAGGCGTCCAGCAACAGGGCTTCGTCGTAGCCATCTTCAGTGGCCTCCATATTGGCCAGAATTGAGTTGCTGTAATTGCTGACCGCCTTGGCCTGGGTCATGGTGATATTGACATGGTGGCGGGTGTAACTTGAAGTTTTGACACGTATGCCTCGCTTGAGGCCCTCTTCCCCAAGGTAAGCGCCCCAGGCCCAGGCGGCAACCATCAGATGAATCGTGTTCCCTTTGGGTGATACGCCCAGCTTCTTGTCGCCGATCCAGGTCAGCGGACGGATGTAGCAGCTTTCGAGCTTGTTTTCACGGACAACGGTTTTTTGCGCCTCCATCACCTGCGCCATGGTGAATGGAATATTCATGCGAAGGATCTTGGCGCTGTTAAATAGCCGCTCTGTGTGTTCCTGCAAGCGAAAGATTGCCGTGCCGTTGACCGTGTTGTAGGCGCGCACCCCCTCGAATGCACCGCAGCCGTAATGCAGGGTATGGGTGAGCACATGGATTTTGGCGTCACGCCAATCGACCAACTCGCCGTCCATCCAGATTTTGCCGTCGCGGTCAGACATCGAGCTCGGTTGCGGAATCATGAAGTTTTCCTTTGGAAAAACGGGGATCAGAAAAATAAAGGCACAATTCTACGGCTTGGACGCCGGCAGATTCGGGTCAGCCGTCTGGGGCATTTGCTCAGTGGCGCCGGGCCGCACCAGTTCCCAACGTGTCAGCCTTCCATCTTGAAACTCGCAAGTGACATGCGAGTCGCCGCCATCGGTCCAGCGAAACAATTCAGGTTGCTCATCTTTTGGGCTCATCAACTGGCCCAATGAACGGGTCATGGCCACAACATGCAACAAGGTAAAGCCCGGTTTCAGCTTGGCATTGAGCATCACGCTACTGTCGACAAAGCCGATCGGCCGATTGGAGGCGCGCTTGAGGACCTGCATCAACCGTGAGTAGTGCAACAGCAACCAGAACACCAGGCCGCCCACCACCAGCGCCACGCCGGGCCATCCATAAGAGCGCCAGGCCGCGCCGACCATCACAACGCCCCCCACCCAAAGCAAACTCGTTCGCCAATTCATGAGCTCGATTGTCCTACAGCCAAGGCGCCGTCAATGCTGACTTTTTGTGGACGATCCCATTACGGCCGGCATTGAACCGCCAACAAGTCATCAATCGTGAAATCGCTCACCTCAATTGCCGTTTCATTCACCACATCCTGCTCGGCCAGAAGGCTGCGCCGAGCCTGGCCACCCGTGCTCCAAGACTGCAGATAAGTCCCCAGTCGGCGTCCCCGCTCGACGATGGCCTGCCCCACCGGGAGCCGCTTGCGTTGGTATTCCAGCAAAGCGGCTGGCGTGGCGCCGTGTTCGCGTATGGCATCGGCCAGGGCCAGAGCGTCTTCAGCCGCCTTGGCGACGCCAGCGCCGACATGGGGCCGCGCAACGAAAGCTGCGTCGCCCATCAGGGCCACCCGGCCGAAAACAATTTGCGTGGAGCAGGCATCGTAAATGGGCTGCAGAAAGGGCATGGCGGTTTTTTCAATCACCTCGGCAAACTGCGGGGCCAACAAATCACGCGCCGCCTGCCGCATGGCAGCAATGCAGCGCCATGAAACTTTTTGCGGGGCGATGCCGTTGGGGTGGAAGTGGCCATCGGCATCTGTCAGCAGATCACGCAGTGTCTGCTGGTCAGCCGGTCGGTACCAGACGAAGTTGTAGCTGCGACGCCCTTGCGTCAGCGCGTGCCCGGCTCCAGCCACCGGATAACCAATCATCTGTTCGCCAGGGGGCAGGCCAAAAGAAAAATAGCCAAACATGGAGGACAAGGCATAACGCGACAAGATCGCCTCATCGCAAATACCCCGCCAGGCGACATAGCCGGCATACTGAGGCTCAATGTCTGGCGCAAACTGCTGTCGCACCGCAGAGCGAATGCCGTCCGAAGCGATCAACAGATCAGCCCGCCAGGTGTTCGGGCCGCTGCCCACAGAAACGCCGATCTCGCTGGCCTGCACCATACTGACCGTCACTGGCTGCACATAACGTTCAGCTGGAAAGATTTCTCTCAGGAGGTGATAGAGCCGGCTCCAGGAGGTCAACACCTGCGGCAGATCCCGCTTGTAGGCTGTGTTGCCCTGCTGGTCCAGCAGCACCCGCGCGGGAACGGCCACCCCAAGCGAAGCGTCAGCTGGCAGTCCGGCGCGGCGCAGGCCCCGCTCGAGGCAACGGTGCGACACAATGCCGGCACCACGCCCGTCCAGCGAGCCTGCCGCCATCTCCAGCACCTGCACATCATGGCCATCACGCAGGAGCATGTTGGCCAGCATCAGACCTCCCAGCGATCCCCCGACGACCAGAATACGAGACATCTTGCCGGACCGGCGCGTCCCTTATTTTTCGTTGGCCGGGTAGTTGAGCTCGATCACAATGCCATTGGGGTCATCAAGAAACAACTGATGCAAACCCAGGCTGGGCACTGTTCGGGAGCGTGGCTCAATGCCCAGGCCCTGCAGGTGTTGCTGCATCTCTGCCAGCCCACTGGCAAAAAAGGCAATGTGGTCCAGTGCACCGCTGCCATGCAGGCTTTGTTCTTCGCGATCACCCAGATACGCCTTCAGGCCCGATGGGTCATCACGGTCAATGCCAATGATGTGCACAACCGCGTTGTAGGGTTTACTGGTGTCGCCCGAATAAATCCACAGGCCTGGAAAGGGAAAGTCTGGTCGCGGCCCAACCTTCAGCCCCAGCACATCTTCGTAAAAACGACGGGTCGCCTCAAGATCGGTGGTACGAATTGAAAAATGGTTTAGCGATTCGATCATGTCTGGTTTCCCCAAGGTGAACCTTTGCAGCAAAGCGTCCGGGTGTTAAAGGATAGAAGGTCGCGCGAAGTTTCACACCGTCAAACATTCATCACAGCAACCGAGCGCACATTGAGGTAGGCCTCAACGGCCTCAGGACCCCCCTCTGAACCATAGCCTGAGTCCTTGATGCCTCCAAACGGCATCTCCGCCGAGGGCAGGGCGGGTGTATTGATCCACAGCATGCCCGATTCGACCCGGCGCGTCAGCAGATCCGCATTTTTCAACGAGCTGGTAAAGGCATAAGCGGCCAGCCCATAAGACAGGCGGTTGGCCTCGGCAATGGCCTCCTCCAGATTCTTGACCGTGCGAATGGCGGCCATCGGACCAAACGGTTCTTCGTTGAGCACCTGCGAATCCATGGGGACATCGGTCAGGATGGTGGGCTGCCAAAAGTTACCGGCCCCCTGCCCGCGCTCGCCTCCGGCCAGCAACTTGGCCCCTTTCTTCACAGCATCTTCTGTCAATTTCTGCATGGCCTCGATGCGACGCGGATTGGCCAGCGGACCCATCTGGGTCCCTTCGGCCAGACCATCCCCAACCTTGAGGTTTTGCGCTCTTTTCGTCAACCCTTCGGCAAAGGCTTTGGCAACCCCTTCATGCACCAGAAAACGGGTCGGGGATATGCAGACCTGACCGGCATTGCGGAACTTAGCAGCACCGGCGATCTTGATCGCCAAGTCAAGGTCGGCATCATCGGCCACGATGAACGGGGCATGTCCACCCAACTCCATGGTCACGCGCTTCATGTGCTGGCCGGCCATGGCCGCCAACTGTTTGCCCACTGGCGTCGAACCGGTGAACGTTATTTTTCGGATCACCGGGTGAGGGATCAGATAACTTGAGATCTCCCCAGGGTCCCCATAGACCAAACCGACCACGCCCGCCGGCACACCGGCATCGACAAAGGCTTTGATCAGCGCAGCCGGGCTGGCGGGCGTCTCCTCTGCCGCCTTGACCAGCATCGAGCAGCCGGCGGCCAGGGCCGGCGCCAACTTACGCACCACCTGGTTGATCGGGAAGTTCCAGGGTGTGAAAGCTGCCACCGGTCCGACCGGATCACGCAAGACCATTTGTCGCAAGGAAAGATTTCCGCGAGCGGGAACCAGTCGACCATAGACGCGCAAGCTTTCGTCTGCGAACCACTCGATGATGTCAGCCGCAGCGCCAGCCTCGGCGCGCGCCTCAGCCAGCGGTTTGCCCTGTTCCTGGGTGATGAGTTGGGCGTTGGCGTCTACCCGCTCGCGCATGAGCGAAGCTGCCCGACGCATGATCTGGCTACGCTCGATCGCCGGCATGTCGCGCCAGGTCTCAAAGCCCTTTTGCGCAGCCACCAATGCCCGGTCCAGGTCTACCTTGCCGGCACGCGCCACCCGCCCGATTTCCTGATCAGTCGAAGGGTTGAAAACTGGCAGGGTGCGGCCGTCAGCAGCATCCTGCCATTGACCATCGATAAGTAATTGGGTTGTCGGATAGCTCACAAAAACTCCTGAAGTAAATGGCAACGCATCGGGGAGGAAATATTGCCTAAGTAAAAGCCGATTATCGCCCCTGCGCGAGATCAAAGGTCCTTGCAGAATGTTTGCGCGCCAACTGACACCGCCGTAGCCTTGCGTGCTGTTGCCGGTGCATCAGTCTGGCGCATTCTTCAACTCTGGGAGGTCCGTTATGAAAAACCGCTTTTCTTACGCTCGCTTTTCAACTTTGATTTTTTGGGTCTGCCTGACTCCGCTTGGGCATGGGCAAACCAGCCCAAGCCCGCAGGTGCAACTCAGCGCCGCCAATCAACAGGCCAAGGCCCGCTACGACAGCGATCTAAAACTGTGCGCCGATGAGCCTTCATCGACGGCCCGGCTGCAATGTCGGCGTGATGCCAAGACCGAATACGACCGCGCCCTAGCGGCTGCCAAGGAACAACAGGCTGTGGCCGCCCGACAGCAGCAGGCCCTGGCCGCCTGCACCGACTGTGGCAAGGTGACGTCGGTGACGGTTACCGAAAGAGAGGGCGAGGGCAGCGCTGTCGGCATGGTTGCTGGCGGGGTGGCAGGCGCTCTGCTTGGCCAACAAATCGGGGGTGGATTTGGCCGCGATCTGGCGACGGTTGCCGGCGCCGTGGGTGGCGCTTACGCGGGCAAGGAAATCGAGAAAAAAGTCAAAACCCAAAAGGTCTGGACCGTGATGGTCCAGCACCGTGACAACAGCAATGCCAGCTATGAATTCAAAGAGGACCCAGGGCTGGCTGTTGGCGAAACCGTCAGAAAGTCAGGCAGTAGCATTGTGCGCTTCTGAAAGACCTGCGGGTCAGGTGCGATCACTCTGTGGAGTGTCTGATCGCGACCCTGGCGAACTCAGGTCAGGAAGTGCGCTGCCACATAGTCTGTAATCTGCTGATCCTGTTCCGAGGTCAGTCCGCTGACACCGATCGCACCCCAAACCGTTCCCTGTGAATCCTTCAGGGGAGAGCCCCCTGGCAAGGCTGTAACTTGGGGATCACAGAAATATTCAACCTGGATGCCCTCCCGGTGCAGACGCTCCAGTATCGCTTGGGTGGTCGTTCCCATGCGGGCGGCGCTGTAGGCCTTGCCCTGGGAAATCGCAACCGATCTAAACGGGGCGCCATCCAGCCGGGCAAACGCCAGCAACAGGCCGGTGTGGTCACACACAGCCACACAAACCGGCCTCTGGTGCTCCTGGCTGGCGCGCACGGCCGCCAGGTCCAGCAACTGACGGGCGCGTTCGAGAGTCAAAGTGGGCATGAGGTGGGTCCTTGTGGTGACTGCAAAAGGGAGCGGCAAAGGTGGCTGCAAGAGATGGCCGCCAGGCGCCCGATCGTAACGCGTTGTCTGGCCCTGCCTGGCGCATAGGCCGCAGGCGCAGCTCAATCAACTCAATCAGCTCAATGAGCGCACCAGCTCCAGCGCCTCCTCCACCCGTTCGACAGCATGGACGGTCATGCCCTCGATTGGTTTTCTGGGCGCGTTGGCCTTCGGGACGACCGCCACATCAAAACCCAGCTTGGCCGCCTCTTTCAGTCGCTCCTGGCCCCTTGGCGCGGGGCGCACCTCGCCGGCCAGGCCGAGCTCACCAAAGGCGATAAAGCCTCTGGGAAGGGGCCGCGCCCGTAGTGACGAGCTAATGGCCAACATCACCGCCAGATCGGACGCGGGCTCGCTGATACGTACCCCGCCGACGGCGTTGACGAAGACATCCTGGTCCATGCAAGCCACCCCGGCGTGGCGATGCAGCACCGCCAGCAACATGGCTAGTCGATCCCGCTCCAACCCCACCGACAGTCGCCGTGGTGAGGGCCCGCCACTGTCCACCAGCGCCTGCACCTCGACCAGCAAGGGTCGCGTGCCCTCCAGGGTCACCATCACACAACTGCCTGGCACCGGCTCCTTATGCTGGCTGAGAAAGATGGCACTTGGGTTGCTCACACCCTTCAGGCCCTTGTCGGTCATGGCAAAAACACCGATTTCATTGATTGCGCCGAATCGGTTTTTATTGGCACGAACCAGCCGGAAGCTACTGTGGGTGTCGCCTTCGAAATAAAGCACCGTATCGACCATGTGTTCCAGCACACGCGGTCCCGCCAGCGCCCCCTCCTTGGTGACATGACCCACCAGGACCATGGTGGTGCCGCTGGCCTTGGCCACCCGGGTCAGGTGGGCCGCACACTCGCGCACCTGCGCCACGGAACCAGGGGCCGAGCTGAGTTGCTCGGAATATATGGTCTGGATGGAGTCGATCACAGCAATGGCGGGCTGGCGTTGCTCAATGGTGGCGAGAATTTTTTCCAGCTGGATTTCAGCCAGTACCCCCATCTGCGACTCTCCCACGCCCAGCCTGCGTGCTCGCAAGGCAATCTGGGCACCGCTTTCTTCCCCGGTCACATAGAGCGTGTTCAAGCCCCGACCTTGCAGGGCATCGAGGGTTTGCAGCAACAAAGTTGACTTTCCAATGCCCGGATCGCCACCGATGAGCACCACCGCACCGGGAACAATGCCTCCACCGAGCACCCGGTCCAACTCTTCCTGGCCGGTCGGGGTGCGCTCTACATCCGTTGCCTGGATCTGGGCCAGCGTGCTGACCTCTGCCGTCATGGCAAGTGCAGCAAACCGGTTTCTGGATGATGGCGAGCTGTCCACCGAGCCCTCTACCAGGGTGTTCCAGGCATTGCAATGCGGACACCGGCCCAGCCACTTGGGACTGGAGCCGCCGCACTCGCTGCAGTTGAAAATTGTTTTTTCCTTGGCCATGGCCACATGATACTGTATATATGTACATGTGTTGAGGACGGCTCGGGGCGCAGCGACTGCTTATCATCACCCAACTCGAAAATCCAGAATCATGAAAACCCCCACCAACCTGTTCAAACAGGGGCTTTTGCAAGGCAGGGCGCAAGTTGGCCTCTGGCTTGACCTTGCTGATGGCCTGAGCGCCGAACTGCTGGCTGGTATCGGGTACGACTGGCTGGTGATTGACGGCGAGCATGGGCCCAATGACTTGCGCTCAGTGCTGGAACAACTGCGCGCCATCGCCAGTGCGCAAGCTTCGTTAGCCGGCCTTAGCACCCAGCCGATCGTGAGGTTGCCCATCGGTGAGACCTCTCTGATCAAACAATACCTAGACCTGGGGGCACAAACGCTGCTGATCCCGATGGTCAACACCCCCGAGCAGGCTAAGCAGATGGCCAGCGCCGTCCGCTATCCGCCGGTTGGCGTGCGCGGCGTGGGCAGTCTGGTTGCGCGTTCCTCGCGCTGGCAAGCGTATCCTGACTACCTCGACGAGGCCAACGAGCAGGTTTGCCTGCTGGTGACGGCTGAAACCACGGAAGCCCTGGAGAATATTGAAGGCATTGCCAGCACCCCTGGTGTTGACGGTGTGTTCATTGGTCCTTATGACCTTTCGGTCTCAATGGGCTACCCCGGTCAAACCGAGCACCCTGCCGTGCAGGCCGCCATAGAAACGGCCGTCAAGAGCATTCTCAAAGCCGGCAAGGCCCCAGGCATCCTGGCCATGAATGAGGCGCAAGCGTGCAAGTGGATCGACCTTGGCGTGTTGTTTGTGGGTGTGGGTGTTGACACCATCATGCTGACCAGCGCAGCTCGTGAACTGCTCAAACTTTACAAAAGCGGCGCATGAAACAGACTCGTCTTAGCCGCGGCGCTTTTTTTACCCTCCTATTGATTGCCTGCATGATGGGGGCCAACCATGTGGCTGCACGCCTGGCCTTCAACCATGGCGTCGATGTGGCTACGGCGGTGGCCATGCGCAGCAGCATCACCGCCATCGTGGTTGCCCTGTTGCTGCTTGCCAGTGGCGTTTCCTTGCGCATCCATTTGAAACACCGACGACCTTTGCTGCTGATCGGTGCGCTCATCACGGTACAAAGCCTCACGCTGTATTCCTCGGTGGCACGACTGCCGGTTGCACTGGCCCTGCTGGCCTTCAACACTTACCCGCTCTGGACCGCTTTTTGGGATTGGGCGCTGTACAAGCGCGCTCCTGAACGCGCAGTCCTTATTGCCATGCCCGTATTGTTGTTTGGCCTGGCGCTGGCGCTGGACGTTCTGGGCGCCGCGTCCGGACTGGGCGCGGCTGGCCAATGGGGGCGCATAGGCGCCGGGGTGGGATTTGCCCTCACTGCCGCAACAACCTTTGGACTGGCGTTGGTGACCATGCAGCATCAGGCCTCCGAGGTGGATGGGCGCGTGCGTACGGTCACCACCCTTGGGATGGTTGGGGTGATCACCCTGATTGCCACCAGCCTGCAGGGGGGCCTGCATTTGCCACAGACCGCACCCGGCTGGTGGGGGCTGGCATTGCTGACCTTTTTATACGGGACAGCACTGACCATCATGTTTGTCGTGCTGCCCAAGTTTGGGGTGGTCGGCGGCTCGCCCATCATGAACGTGGAGCCGATCTTTGCTCTGGTGTTGGCCTGGCTGGTGCTTGACCAAAGCGTCGCCCTGATGCAGATCGCAGGCGGCCTCTTGGTGGTGGGCACCGTCATGGCCCTCGGCCTGCGACGCTGAGGCATAGACAAAGCATGATCTTGAGCCAAGCGTTCTTTGTGGGGGCGACTTGCCCAGCAATAAACCCGACTCTGGACTGCACACACCACCTTCGTTCTGCCTGACGCACCATGAGCTTGGAGGTCATGTTGGTGGTGTTGTTGTCTGCGCTACTGCATGTGAGCTGGAATGTGCTGGTACGAAACTCCACAGACAAGTTTTCCAGCACCCTGGCAGTGGTGCTGGGCGCCGGCCTGTTGGCTGTTCCGCTCCTGGTCTGGCTACCTTTGCCCAGCGTACCCAGTTACCCCTACATCCTGGCCTCAGGGCTGATCCATGTGGTGTACTTTTCTCTGGTTGCGGCCTCTTACCGCGGGGCGGAGTTAAGTTTGGCCTACCCCTTGATGCGCGGCGCCGCCCCCGCGTTGGCCGCTCTGACAGCCTTGCTTTGGCTGGGTGAGTCCCCTGCAACCATGGGATGGCTTGGCATCACCTTCATCTGTGGCGGCGTTCTGAGCCTGGCCTGGGGCGCCTGGAAGACCAGCCCCACCCATGCAGGCGCCGTTGTGCTGGCCCTGGTGAACGCCGGCATTGTTGCCAGCTACACCGTGATTGACGGGCATGGCGCCCGGCTGTCTGATCACGCCCCCGCCTACACCGGATGGACCTTTGTCCTCACGGCACTGCTGATGGCTGCCGCCCAGGGCGTCAAGCGCGGACGCAGCGCCTTGGCTGCCGTTGGGCCGATATGGCGAACCGCATTGGTGGGCGGAGCCTGCACTCTATTGGCTTACGGCATGGTGCTCTGGGCCATGACCCATGCGCCCATTGCCGTTGTGGCTGCGTTGCGCGAAAGCTCGATCGTTTTTGCGGCCCTGATTGGCGTAGTGTTTCTGAAAGAGCGGATCAGCCGGTTGCGCTGGCTGGCTATCGGCCTGGTTTGTGCCGGCGCGGTTTGCATCAAGATTTCGTGACCAGACTTTCAGCCCACGCCGCCCCGCTACACTGACGCTTGGCGCCATTTGAAGTACCTCGCCTGAACATGAAGAAATCCCCACCCTACATTCCCCAGATTCGCCTGTTTCAGGACTGGCTTAGACAGCACCGCGGGCTTGATTTCAAGCGCTACGAAGAACTTTGGCAATGGTCGGTCACTGAGCTGGATGACTTTTGGCAGTGCATCTGGGAATGCTTTGGCCTGTACTCACCCACGCCGCACCAGGCTGCACTGGCCAAGAACACCATGCCCGCTGCCCAGTGGTTTCCCGGTGCGCAGGTCAACTACGTGCAACAGGTGTTTCGTCATGTCCAAGCAGCGCATGAAGCCGGCTTGCCCGCCATCATCAGCCATAACGAAAAGAGCCTAGCTGCTGGCGAACGCGCGCGCGAACTAAGCTGGCCCGAATTACGCCGCCAAGCCGCCGCCCTGGCCCTGCACCTGCAGGCGCAAGGTGTACAAAAGGGCGACCGCGTGGTGGCCTACCTGCCCAACATCCCGGAGGCCATGGTGGCCTTCATGGCAGTGGCCAGCATCGGCGGGGTGTGGAGCGTGTGTGCCCCCGACATGGGAACCGCCGCGGTGCTGGACCGCTTCAAGCAGATCAACCCTAAAGTCCTGATCGCCTGCGATGGCGTGACTTATGGAGGTCGGGATACCGACCGGCGAGAGGTGGTGACCGAAATTTGTGCCGCCCTGCCAACCGTTGAGCACCTGGTGCTGCAATGCAATTTGGGGCTGGGCGCTGTAAAGACCCGCCCCGGAATCACGCAGACCCCCTATTCAATGGCGGTTGCGCGCAATGACGCAGAAACCGAGCGCTTTCAACCCGTCATGGTGCCGTTTGATCACCCATTGTGGGTGGTGTATTCCAGTGGCACCACGGGCTTGCCCAAACCGATCGTGCATGGTCATGGCGGCATCGTCATCGTCACCATGGCGTTCTCCCTCAATAGCGATATTGGCTGCAGCTATGGCCCCAATGCCCGGGGTGAGCGCTTCCACTGGTACAGCTCCACCGGCTGGATCATGTGGAACTTCCAGATGAGCGGACTGCTTACGGGCACGACCGTGTGTATCTATGATGGCAGCCCCGGCGGCGCCACGGTGGATGCCGCAGGCAACAAACTAGCGCCGGACTGGACCACGCTATGGCGCTTCTGCGCTGATGTCGGGGCCACCTTCTTTGGGGCCGGCGCGGCTTTCTTTGCCAACTGCATGAAAGCCGGCATCGACATCAAAAAACAGTGCGGCGAATTGCGCCAGGTGCGCGCACTTGGCTCCACCGGCTCACCGCTGAGTGAAGATGTACAGCGCTGGGTCAACACGCAAATGCGCCGCCTGAGGCCGGCCACCGCGGAAGAAAAGAAATACCACGACGGTGGCCTGTGGTGGTGCAATATCTCCGGCGGCACCGACTTCGCTGGCGCATTCGTCGGCAGCTATCGCGAATTGCCGCTGGTGCCAGGCGAAATGCAGTGTCGTTTGCTTGGCTGCGCGGTGGAAGCCTGGAACGAGCAGGGTGAGCCCGTTATTGACGCCGTGGGCGAACTGGTCTGCACGCAACCCATTCCCAGCATGCCCCTGTACTTCTGGAACGACATCGAAAATAAAAGGTATCTCTCCAGCTACTTCGACATGTACCCGGCCGGCCATGGGCGCATGCCCGGTGGTGGCGATGGCCCCGCCAGCATGGGCCCGGTCTGGCGCCATGGCGACTGGCTCAAGATCACCTCTAGAGGCAGTTGCATCATCTACGGCCGTAGCGACGCCACCATCAACCGCCATGGCCTGCGCATGGGGACCAGCGAACTCTACAGCGCGGTGGAGGCGCTCCCCGAAATACTGGACTCGATGGTGGTGGATCTGGAATACCTGGGGCGTGAAAGCTACATGCCCTTGTTTGTGGTGTTGCGTGAAGGCCTGGCCCTGGACAGCGTGCTCAAGGCGCGCATCAACAACGCCATCAAGACCGCCTTGTCACCGCGCTTCCTGCCCAACGAAATCATGCAGGTCAAGGAAATTCCGCGCACACTCAGCGGCAAGAAGCAAGAGTTGCCCATCAAGAAGCTGATGCTGGGCCAGCCCCTTGAAAAGGTGGTCAACAAAGACGCCATGGCCAACCCCGGGTGTCTGGCCTGGTATGTGGAATTTGCCAAGCTTTATGCAAGTCGCCTCTGACTGCTAAGGCGCCTGACGATCCCCATTCAGCTTAAGGCAAGGGGCCTGCTGCCATGACGCCGGCATGCAACGCCGGGTTTGCTGCGCCTAGCTGTACATCACTGTCACCCGCCAGAGGGTGCGGGGTCGAGTAAGGTCAATCAGAGGAGCGCTGTGCAGCAGCAGGGCGTTATCCCACACGATCACATCGTCATTTTCGTAGTCATTGGTGTGGCAGTAGCAATCCTGGGTGGCGTGATCTGTCAGCTCGCGCAAAAGGCCTAGTGCCTCGGCTTGAGACATCCCTTCAATACCAAACGAGCTGCCGCTGACCGCGTACAGCACCGGTTCATCAGTAAAAGGGTGGCGCCGCACCAGGGGGTGTTGCACCCAGCTGACTCGCTTTTGCTGCTCCTGACTCAGCACCGAGGCTACGGTTCTTGATGACTTGTCCAGGTCTTCACGGTTGCCGTAGTGATGTTGAACCACCAGTCCTTCGAGTTGCTGTTGGCGCGGCAGCGGCAGGTCTGCATAGGCGCTTCGCTGATTGGCGAAGGTGGTGCCGTTTCGGCCTTCGGGCACATCGCGCGCATAAAGAATGGTGCAGCGTGCTGGCTGTTCGAGGTAGGAGTAGTCGGTATGGAAATAAGTACCGGCATCTACCAGGCCGGTAGGTTTGCCGTCCTTGTAGACATTGGACAAGACCAGAATGTCCGCCTCTTCCGGGTGCTGAAATGTGTCAATCACATGGGGCTGGGGTCGCCCCCAGCGGCGCGCAAACTCGACCATCGTTTGCGGGGTGAGCGCCTGCTGTTTCATCACGATGAAGCCGTGGCGATGCAGCGCATCCTGCAAGGTATCGAAGTCGACGTCGTTAAGGGGATGGGAGAGGTCAATACCATCCACGCGCGCGCCGACGGCTTTGCTCAATGGGGTAACGGTCATCATGGCAGATCAGTTGCAGCTTGTTTTGTGGCCTTATTTCTACCGGCTTTCTACCAGAAGTCTGAAGGGCCCATCTGCTGCCGGTGTACCATGGCGGCCTCGATTTTGGAGAATTCAATGGCCAAGGCTGCTTTTCAGTGGGATGACCCCTTTTTGCTTGACTCGCAGCTCACAGAAGATGAGCGCATGGTGCGCGATGCGGCGCAAGCCTATTGTCAGGACAAGCTGGCCAGCCGGGTGCAGCTGGCTTTTCGGCAGGAAAAGACTGACCCGGCCGTGTTTCGCGAGATGGGAGAGCTCGGACTGCTCGGCCCTACCATTCCTGAGCCATACGGCGGCCCGGGGCTGAACTATGTCGCCTATGGTCTGATCGCGCGTGAAGTGGAGCGGATCGACTCCGGGTTTCGCTCGATGATGAGCGTCCAGTCTTCCCTGGTCATGGTGCCAATCTTCGAGTTCGGCTCTGAGGCACAGAAGCAGAAATACCTGCCCAAACTCGCCACGGGCGAATGGATCGGGTGCTTCGGCCTGACCGAGCCTGACCATGGTTCTGACCCCAACTCGATGGCCACGCGCGCCCACAAAACGGCGGGCGGCTACCGCCTCAAAGGCAGCAAGATGTGGATCTCCAACAGCCCCATTGCCGATGTATTCGTGATCTGGGCAAAAGAAGTGAGTGAAGGCGGCGCAGTGGGGCCAATTCGCGGCTTCGTGCTGGAAAAGGGCATGAAGGGCTTGAGTGCCCCGGCCATTCACGGTAAGGTGGGCCTGCGCGCCTCGATCACCGGCGAGGTGGTGATGGACGATGTCTTTGTGCCTGACGAGAACATCTTTCCCGATGTTCAGGGCCTCAAAGGGCCTTTCACTTGCCTGAACTCGGCACGCTACGGTATTGCCTGGGGGGCGCTTGGCGCAGCCGAAGACTGCTGGTTTCGCGCCCGCCAATATGTGATGGATCGCCAGCAGTTTGGTCGCCCGCTGGCAGCCAACCAGCTGATTCAAAAGAAACTGGCTGACATGCAAACCGAGGTCTCACTGGGACTTCAGGGTTGCTTGCGGCTGGGACGCATGAAGGACGAGGGCACGGCTGCCGTCGAGGCCACCTCTATCCTCAAGCGCAATTCCTGCGGCAAGGCGCTGGACATTGCGCGCATGGCACGCGACATGATGGGCGGCAACGGTATCAGCGATGAGTTTGGAGTGGCACGCCATCTGGTCAATCTGGAAGTGGTCAACACCTATGAAGGCACTCACGACATCCACGCGCTGATTCTGGGGCGGGCACAAACCGGCATTGCCGCCTTTGCCAACTGAATTGATTTATTGTCTGAGGCCAACTATTTTCTGGCGGATCAGCAGGCATTGGGCAAGGCGGCGCGAGCTTGGAGCCAGCAGCCGAATCTGCAGCACCTGTATCTGAAAGGCAGACCATGAGCGACAAACCCGCCGCCCTTCCTCACATCAAGGTGCTGGACCTGTCTCGCGTACTGGCCGGCCCCTGGTGTACACAAATTCTGGCCGACCTGGGTGCGGATGTGGTCAAGATCGAGCGCCCTGGCAGTGGGGATGACACCCGTCATTGGGGGCCGCCCTTTCTTCAAAATGAGCAAGGGCAGGACACCAACAATGCCGCCTATTTCACCTGCACCAACCGCAACAAGCGCTCGATAACGCTGGACATTGCCAAGCCCGAGGGCCAGGCCATCATCCGCAAGATGGCAGAACACTCCGATGTGCTGGTCGAAAACTTCAAGGTTGGCGGCCTGGCTCACTATGGGTTGGATTACGCCAGCCTCAGGCAGGTCAACCCGCGACTGATTTATTGCTCGGTAACAGGCTTCGGCCAGGATGGCCCCTATGCCGAGCGGGCGGGCTACGACCTCATGATCCAGGCCATGAGCGGCATGATGAGCATCACCGGCCGGGCTGACGGCGAGCCTGGGGGCGGACCGCAGCGCGTGGGCGTGGCCTTGACCGATGTGTTCACGGGTGTTTACGCCGCGACCGCCATCTTGGCTGCGCTTGAAGTGCGCCATCGTACCGGCGAAGGACAGTACATCGACATGGCACTGCTTGACGTGGGAATGGCCATTCTTGCCAACCAGGCGGGTGGCTATCTGAACACTGGCAAGGTCCCACTTCGCCAGGGCAACAGCCACCCCAGCCTGGTGCCATACCAGGATATGCCGACCAAGGATGGCGCCATGCTGCTGGCCATTGGCAATGACGGCCAGTTCTCCCGCTTCTGCGCGGCGGCGGGCTGCCCGGAGCTGGCGCTTGACGAGCGTTACGCCAGCAACCCGCAACGGGTGAAAAATCGCGAGAGCCTGGTACCCCAGCTTCATGCCATTACCCGCACACGAACTACCGCCGATTGGATCGCCGCGCTGGAAGACAAGGCCGTGCCCTGCGGACCCATCAACGATATCGGTCAGGCTTTTGATGACCCACAGGTGCTGGCCCGTGGGCTGGTGATTGAGCAGCCCCGCTCTGACCAGGCGCTGGCCCAAGAAGGCGTTGCAGCGATACGGGGTGTGGCCAGCCCGCTTCGCCTGCAGGCGACCCCCCCTGTGATTCGCCGTGCGCCACCAGCGCTGGGCGAGCATACTGAGGAGGTGCTGGCTGAGCTGGGCCTGGGTGCAACCCAGATTGCGACCCTGAAAACTGCTGGCGTTGTCTAAATCTTGCTCACGCCTTGAGCGGCGCTGAGGTCAGCTGCATGCGCCAGGTCATGCGCCAGGCCGGGCTTCGGGCTCGGTACGCGAGCCCTCAGCCTGCCTGATTTGCCTGGCCTGCTCCTTGGCCAGATCGAACTCCCGACGCCGCTCCTCAATATCCTGAGGACTGAGTCGTTCGATGTTGGAATAGTCCAATTTCCATTCTGGGCTATCGCTCCAGCGCAACGGTGACTGCACGGTTGTTCTCGCCGCCGGTGCCGCCTCCAGCAAGCGCAAGGCCAACTCAAGTGTCAGGTCTTGCGAGGACGGGTCATGGGGTCGACCGGCTGCGTTGCCCAAGGGGAAGTCAGAGAACATCAGCCTGGGAACCCCCACATACTCCACGATATCCTTGGCGCAGCCCATGATGACCGTGGCAATGCCATGGCTCTCCAGCAGTCGGGCGGCCAGGCTCACCGACTGGTGGCAAATCGGGCAGTTGGGCACCAGGATCGCCGCATCGATGGCATCGGCCTGACAGCGGGCCAGCAACTCGGGGGCGTCCACCTCCAGGGTTACCCGCTGGCTTCGGTTGGTAGGCAAGCCGTGATACCGTTCTGCAATCGCTCCAATCCGCCCCTGTGCCAGGGCACGCCTCAGTGCAGCCAAGGGGAAATAAGCCCCCAGATCGTCGCCCCGGGTATGCGTGCGATCGATTGCCACATGGGTAATGCGCAAATCAGGATCGGTTGCGGTATCGCCTGAATAGACCTGGTAGAACTTTGCAGCCGCGTTGTAGGGCGCTCCCGGTCTTTGGTCGCCCCGATCGGCCTGATAGGGAGCGGCCGTCGTGATTACGCCGATGCGCGCCCTTGAAAGAGTCTGGTTCAAGGGTTGAAACGGGACCTGCGCGTAGTGGGCCCATGCATAGGGCGCCCCGTACCCCAGGCCCTGGTAATAGCTGCGAATACGTTGCAGATAGGGAATCGGGGCATCAAGGTCCGGAGCAAAGCCAAACTCTTTGGAAGCTTCCGGTGTCATGTCAGGCTCGCCACGCGCATTACTGATCAACAGATCCGGTAGAGGCTGATCAACACCCGATCCGGGTAGCGAGCACCAGTGCCAATGAACAAGCTCTCGGTCAGCCAGGCAAGTCCCGGGCTCGACACCTCGAAGGTGGGCACACAGCGAAAATAGATCGCCTTGGGATCCACCGGTTCACCACGCACTAGGCGGGCTATATCGGCGGCGCTGCCCCGGCGCAGGGCCCGGTTTTGCACGTAGATATGTTCCCCGGCCAACTCAGGGCTGTCGACCTCAATGACGTAGCGGGCGTCAAGATCAGCCGCCGTCTCTGACACCACCAACTGAAAATCGGCGCCGCCCGGCAGGACACGCCCCTGCAGACGCGAACCAGTTAACTGGCCGCCGGTGATGGGGATGATGCGCCGCCGACCCCGGCTGTTGAGTCCGATGATTTGTCCAGCTTCGATGGGCGCAGAGACAAAGACACACAAATCTCCGACATGCTCCAGGCCAGGGGGCGCCAGTGTTTCAGATTCAATCACTTTCATATGCCATTTATAAGCGACCTGGGACTCATTCTGCCGTCAGGTCGCCAAGGGAATGCCCTATGGAAATATTCGGCCCGATCGGATAGATTGCCCCGACCCGATAACCCATCTCAACAACGAAGAGTTAATTGTGATCGAACCGAAAATTGATATTTATAACCATGTAATGCCAACAGCCTACCTGGAGCTGGTGAAACAGCACAGCAAGGAACCCGGCATGGTCAAACGCATGAGCAACTTACGCCTGCTGTGGGATATGGAGGCTCGTGTCGAGATGCTGGCCGCCTGGCCGGAAGTCCAGCAGGTGATCTCCCTGGCCGTACCTTCACCCGACATGCTGGGCGGCCCACAGGCGTCACCCGCTTATGCGAGGGTCGCCAATGAAGGCATGGCGGAAATTTGCCGTCGCTGGCCCAAACAGTTTCCCACCTTCGTGGCGTCATTGCCGATGAACAACCCAGAGGCCGCCCTGGCAGAAATGGATTTCGCCATCGAACAACTGGGAGCCTGCGGCGTACAAATTCTGACCAGCGTCAACGGCCGCGCCTTGGATGATCCGGACCTGTTTCAAATTTTTGAGCGCATTACCAACCATCATCAACGCCCGGTGTGGATGCACCCGACCCGTGGTGCCAACCGAGCCGACTATCCTGGCGAAGACAAGTCCAAGTACGAAATCTGGCAGGTTCTGGGTTGGCCCGTCGAAACCAGCGTGGCCATGTCGCGCATGGTGTTCTCCGGCCTGCTGGAGCGTCTGCCCAAGCTGCGCCTGATCACTCACCACTGCGGTGGCATGTTGCCGTATTTTTCCGGCCGCGCGGAAACTTTGTGGGCCCAGTTGGGCAGTCGCAGCGTGGATGGCGCCGAAGCAGATGTTCTGAAACGATTGTCCAAGCCGCCGATCGAGTACTTCAAAATGTTTTATGGCGATACGGTGTTGGGCGGGTCAGCTTCGGCCCTGCGTTGCGGGCTTGATTTTTTTGGCCCAGGCAAAGTGGTCTTCGCCAGCGACTGCCCGTTTGACCCGGAAGAGGGGCCGATGTTCATCCGCGAGGGCATCCGCTCGATTGAAGATTTGAAGCTGGTCAAGGAAGATGCCCGCAAAATTTATTTTGGCAATGCCTTCGAGCTACTCAGGCCAAAGCAGTCCTGAGACTGGCGTTCTTGACGCGATTGCTAGGCGGGCCGGCGATTGACCAGCACAATGCCGGCGGCCACGCCAATGAGTGCCAACAGCAGGCCCGGGGTCACCGGCTCACCCAGCCACAGGGTGCCAAACAGCAAGGCAAAGAGTGGTGTAAGAAATGCAAATACCGAAATGCGTGTGGCCGGGTAGCGCCCGAGCATCCACATCCAGACCAGGTAGCTGGCAAATGCACCCACCGCTGTTTGTAAAAACAAGGACCCCAAGGCAAAGCCTCCCGGGCTCCAGCGCCAGGGCTCCTGCAATGCAAACGACAACGCTGGCAGCAACAGGGCGCTGACCCCAACCTGATAGAACAACAATTTTTCGGGAGATACCCGCATCAGGGCCGTGCTGCTACGGATCACCACGGTGGTCAGTCCCCAGAACAGGCCGGCTAGCAGGGCCAGTCCGTCACCCAGCCAAGCTTGGTCCCCCAGCGCCGTCGAGGTCAGTCCGTCACGCAGGGCGAACACCACTGCTGCAAACGCCAGCAACAAACCCAGCCACTGGGTCTGGCGCAAGCGCTCGGTTGGCACGCGTAGCGGCACCAACAGGGCCACCCAGAAAGGGGCGGTGTAGAGAAAGACCGTCAGTCGTGAGGCTGTGGTGAATTGCAGGCCAATGTAAATACTGGCGAACTCCGCGGCGAAAAGCACACCTGCCAGCAAGCCGGCTGAGAGGGAATTGTCCGCCTCAAACAATCGCTTGCCACGCCAAAGACACCACAACCAAAGTAGCAAGGCAGCGCCGGCAAACCGAAGTGCGGCCTGGAAGACCGGCGCCATATACGGCAGGGTGGCTTTGATCAGGACTTGCTGAAAGCCCCAGAAAAGACAACAGGCCAATAGCAAGCCCACCGCCAGTGAGTCCAGATGGTCCTTGCGTTCGGGATGTGACACGGTCAGGGCCAGGTCTCAAAGCGGGTGCTCGGCAAAGAAGCGCCCCCCATGGTAGAGCAGGGGTGAGGAGCCGGCACGGTGCGCGCAACGCTCAACCTCGCCAATGAAGATCACATGGTCGCCTTCTTCATAGCGGCTTCGGTTGAAGCATTCAAAAGAGGCCACAACCCCCTTGAGCAGCGGTGCACCCGCCTGGCCTTCGACGAATTCCACACCTTGCCATCGATCCACGTCCTTGCTGGCAAAGCGTTGTGCCAGGGTCATCTGGTCAGCCGCCAGCACATTGATCGCGTAGTGTGACCCCTGGCTGAACACAGCCAGTGAGCCAGCAGCGCGCGCCAGACTCCACAAGACCAATGGCGGGTGGATGGAGACGGAGTTGAAGGAGTTGGCCGTCATGCCGATGAGGCGGCCGTTGGCTGCTCGGGCTGTGACGATGGTCACCCCGGTTGCAAACATGCCCAAGGCGGCCCGAAACTCAAGTGCAGAGAAATCAGGCGCTCGCGCGCCTAGGGATGGGCCATGAGTGAGACTCATCTGAAGGCGCTCAGGGCAGTGTCAGACTGAAGTCCCTTGGCCTTTGGTCCAGCATTATTTGGCGAAGAGGCGCGTGGGATCGGCAAAGGCTTTGAATTCAATCGCGTTGCCGCAGGGGTCGAGAAAAAACATGGTGGCTTGCTCACCCACCTGACCCTTGAAGCGGATGTAGGGTTCGATAATGAACTTGGTACCCGCCGTACTGAGTTTTTCAGCAAGTCGCTCCCAGTCAGCCATTGGCAACACCGCACCGAAATGGCGCACCGGCACATTGTGGCTGTCCACCGCGCTCGTGTTGCGGTGACCGGCCTCATCGGGTGACAGGTGCGCAACGATCTGATGCCCATAAAAATTGAAATCAACCCATTCGTCTGAGGACCGCCCCTCAGGGCAGCCCAACATATCCCCATAAAAGGCGCGCGCTTTTTCGAGCGAGCTGACCGGAAATGCCAAATGAAAGGGTATGGGCGCGTTCATGGCTTCTTGGTTTGAACTTGACATGACTTAACGAACCAGCAGGACCGGCACCTTGCTATGGGCCAGCACCTGGGTGGCCACGGACCCCATCACCAGATTACCCAGCGAGCCATGGCCGTGTGAGCCCATGATCAGCATGTCGTACTTGCCGGCCATGGCCAGTTTGGCGATTTGTTCACCAGCATGCCCAACCTTCCACAGGCTTTTTACCTCTATGCCATGACGCATCAGAAATTTGGAGACGGGTGACAACACCTTCTCGGCCTCTTCAGAATAATATTTGTCAACGATTTCCTTGCCCACAGCAGCCCGTGCCCTTGGCGGCAAGGCCGGCTGCACATTGAAGATGGTGAAGTCATTACCGGCGTTGAACAATTCGCCATGAGTAGTCAGATAGGCAAGCATTCTTTTGGTGTAGTCGCTACCATCAACGGCCAAGAGTAATTTCATTTACGGGCTCCTTCTTGATTGAAGCCTTAGTTTAGCCAGCATCAACCCCTCTTTGTTGATGGCTGTCAAAAAAGTTCAGCCCTTGATCGAGCGATCTATCCAGCCTTCAGCCGCCTCGGCAAGCTTGCGATAGCCCCTCGCAGCCAGGCGTGCGCACTGCTGTGTTGCATTCGTCTGTTCCAGATCGCATCGACATGGACTGCCGGCACCCTGAAGGGCAGCTCTCGCACGATCAGCTCATCCTCGATCCCTGTGACACTCAAAAAATGTCGTGGCAAAACTGTGAGCAAATCAGAATTGGCCACCACCCGCCCCGCAGTAAAGAACTGGTTGACCGTCAGCACAATACGACGCTGCCTTCCTAAAGCCGTCAGCGCCTCATCAATGAATCCATAAGGACGGCCAGAAAAGCTCACCAGTAGATGCCGCGCTGAACAATAGTTTTCCAGGGTCAGCGCGACCTGACTGGCCGGGTGGCCCCGCTTCATGACACACACATAGTCGCTGTCGTACAGCCTCTGATGTTGAAAATTGACTGCCTCACCAGCCTGGGCCTGTGCGGTCAGCCCGGCAATTACTGCCGGGAAATAGCCAATCGCCAAATCAGCCGTTTCATCATCCAGCAGGCGACGCGGGTCCCGTGTTGTCAGAGGCACCACCCGGATGCTGACTCCCGGCGCCTCTCGGTCCATCACCCCGATCAAGCCCGGCATCAATTCCGCGGCCGTTGCATCTGCCATGGCCAGCACGAATGTGTTTGTCGCCTTGGCTGCAATGAATTCACCGGGCGCCAGGCTCTCCTTCAGTTGCAACAAGGCCTGTTGAACCATAGGCCATAGCACCATGGCTCGAGGGGTCGGCTCAACACCTCTTGGGCCACGCCGAACCAGATCATCCCCCAAGGCCTCCCGAAGACGTCGCAAAGCATTGCTCACCGCCGGCTGAGTGAGTGATAACTTATTCGCAGCTCTTGTCAAACTGCGCTCTGTCATGATCTCATCAAAGACCCGCAACAGGTTCAGATCCAGGGTTCTGAAATTTATCGGCATATTTACTTATAGATTATGTGAATGTAGTACATCACAAATATAAAGTTGAACCATACTAGAGTTAACCCTAAGATCCACTCATAGCAATTTCAGCCGTTAACTGGCTGACATGTCACACAAGGGATAAATCATGACCAGCTTTGTCAATATCAATTACTCAACTCGCCACCCAGGCGTAGAGCGGGTACAGAACTTCGTTGAAGTAATTCTTGGCGCCAGCAAGCAGTTCAGCTTTGCCAAGGGCCTGTCAACCATGTTGCTTGCTGCCATGGTTGCTGCCCTGGTGGTGGTTGCTGATCAGCTAATCGACACCTGGGCGGATGGCCACCTGCTGGCCGCCTGGGTCATGCTGTGGTTGGTTGGTTTTGCTGCAATCGGGCTACTGGCCAGCCCAACCCGCCAGCTGGCGCTCAAATCCATTGCCGCCATGGATGCCTGGTCGCGCAAACTGGCCCGCCAGCGTGCTGATGAGCGTCTCTGGTATTTCGCCAAGCAGGACCCCCGCGTGATGGCTGACCTGCAAGCGGCCATCAACCGCGCACGGAGCTGATCCAACTTAGCCCAAAAAAAGGCCACTTTTAGCAGTGGCCTTTTTTCTTGGGCCCAGAGAACTTCAAGCGGCCAGAAGTTTTTCTATGCGCTGGCGGGTATCGCGCAATGCCTGAGGCAGCCTGGCATCAATTTGCTCAAACAGGGCATCATGCAATTTCAGCTCGTCGGCCCACTGCTTTCTGTCAATGTGGGTAACCGCCTTAAACTGTTCCAGACTGAAGTCCAGGCCGTTCCAGTTGAACTCCTCATACGCCGGGCTTAGCCCATAGAAATGCTCCAGACCCTTGGCTTCATCCTCCAAACGGTCAATCATCCACTTGAGCACCCGCATGTTCTCGCCATACCCGGGCCAGACAAACTTGCCATCCTCGCCTTTGCGAAACCAGTTGGTCGTAAAGATCGCAGGTAGTTTGCCGCCTTTGGCAGCAACCTTTTCGCCCAGGCTCAGCCAATGGGCAAAGTAATCGCCCATGTGGTAGCCGGTAAATGGCAGCATGGCAAAGGGGTCACGCCGAACCACGCCCTGCTGGCCGATGATCGCGGCGGTCGTTTCAGAGCCCATGGTGGCGGCCATGTATACCCCCTCAACCCAATTGCGGGCCTCGGTCACCAGCGGCACGGTATTGGAGCGGCGGCCGCCAAAGATGAAGGCGTCGATCGGCACGCCTTTGGGGTTGTCCCACTCAGGATCCAGCGCCGGATTGTTGATAGCGGACACCGTAAAACGGGCATTGGGATGGGCCGCCTTGGCGCCAGTTTCGCGCGCCAGTTGCGGCGTCCAGTCCTGGCCCCGCCAGTCGATCGCATGGGCTGGTGGCTCGCCATCCATGCCCTCCCACCAGACATCCCCATCATCGGTTAGGGCCACATTGGTGTAGATCACATCCCGTTTAAGGGACTCCATGCAATTGGGGTTGGTCTGGTAATTGGTGCCAGGCGCCACACCAAAGTAGCCCGCTTCGGGGTTGATGGCATACATGCGCCCATCACTACCGGGCTTGATCCAGGCAATATCGTCACCAATGGTCGTCACCTTCCAGCCCTCGAAACCTTTGGGTGGCACCATCATTGAAAAGTTGGTTTTGCCACAGGCACTGGGAAAGGCGGCTGCCACATGGTATTTCTTTCCTTGCGGATTGGTCACGCCCAGAATCAACATGTGCTCGGCCAGCCAGCCCGGGTTGCCCGGACCTTCGCCAGATGCAGCGCGCCCCATATTGGAAGCAATGCGCAGGGCAAAGCACTTCTTGCCCAAGAGGGCATTACCGCCGTAGCCCGAACCAAACGACCAGATTTCACGGGTCTCGGGGTAGTGCACGATGTACTTGGTTTGATTGCAGGGCCATTTACTGTCGGTCTGGCCTGGCTGCAAAGGCGCTCCTACCGTATGCATGGCTGGCACAAAGTCGCCATCGGTGCCCAGCACCTCATAAACCGGCTTGCCCATGCGCGTCATGAGCTTCATATTGACCGCCACATAGGCGCTGTCAGACAGCTCCACGCCAATATGGGCAATATCGCTTCCCAATGGGCCCATGGAGAAGGGCACGACATACATGGTGCGCCCCCGCATACAACCGTCAAACAGCGCCGGCAGACCATCCTTGCCGTACTGCATCAGGGCGCGCATTTCGATCGGGTCGATCCAGTTGTTGGTCGGGCCGGTGTCTTCCTTGCGAGCCGAACAGATAAAGGTTCGGTCCTCAACCCGGGCCACGTCGCTGGCATCAGACCGGCACAGATAGCTGCCAGGACGCTTGGCAGGATTGAGTTTGATGAAAATTCCAGCGGCTTCCAGCTTGTCGCACAGACGCTGATACTCCTCATCGCTGCCGTCACACCAATAGACCGCATCGGGCTTGCACAAGGCCACCATTTCAGCCACCCAGGCCAGTAGTCGCGGGTGTTTTACAAAGCCAGGTGCATTGAGCTCAATGCCTTTTGTTGGACTTGCATTCATGCGGATATCTCCAAAATTGCTGATTTTTTAATCGAGGCGGCGCCACCTTCGTCGGGTAAGCACATGTTGGTCATTGCCAGCGAACCCGCATTATGACCAGATTCAAAAAGTCTCCTTGGCGCCTGGGCGGGAAGGTTTTATATCCAACAGAAGGTTGGGCAGCAACTATGAGACCATCGGCTTCTGGCGCGTCAGAACTTACTGAAGCCATCGTGCACCTGCAACCCAGCGTTTATGCCATGAAAAGCCGACCTGTCCTCTTATCCGGGGTCGTCCAACCTTCCCGCCGCACCACTCTTCAAGCCCTGGTACTCGGGGCGGGCTGGCTCACCAGCCCCATTCTGCGCGCCGCACCCACCCGTTCGGTCAGGGTGGCGGCAGCCAGTGATTTGAAGTTTGCCCTTGCGCGTCTGCTGGCTAACTTTCAAAAGGCCACAGGCATCTTGGTGGAGGTGAATTTCGGGGCCTCCGGCAATCTTGCCCGGCAGATCCGTCAAGGGCTGCCGATTGATTTGTTCATGTCTGCCGATGAGGCCTGGGTTGAGCAACTGGTTGTGGCCGGATTGAGCCGTCGACTTCCCAATGGCACCCATGACCGTGGCGCCCTGTATGCGCAGGGACGAATTGCCCTTTTCCTGCCAAAAAATTCAGCTATCCAGCCCGACGAGCAACTTGCGGGTCTTCGTACCAGCTGGAGACTGGTCGAAAAATTTGCGATTGCCAACCCGGAGCATGCCCCTTATGGACGGGCAGCCCGTGAGGCCCTCCAGCGCCTGGGCCTGTGGGAAATGGTGCGGCCAAAGTTGGTGCTGGGGGAAAACATTGCCCAAACCACCCAGTTTGTCGCCACAGGTGCAGCCCAGGCAGGCATCACCGCCCTGTCGCTGGCCTTGGCGCCAGAGGTAGCCCAATTTGGAAAACATGGGGTCTTGCCCGCTGAGCTGCATGCGCCCCTGCGACAACGCATGGTCTTGTTGGGCCAGGCTAGCCCCCAAGCGCAGCGCCTCTACGACTATCTACTCAGCCCGGATGCACGCGAACTGCTTCATTTCTATGGGTTTGATAACTAAGCCCGGTCCAGGTCGATAATTTACTCATGGATTGGCAGGCTGCCCGCGTTTCTATTCTTCTGGCTGCGCTCACTGCGTTGGTCTTGTTGCCAGTGGGGATTTTGCTGGCACGGTGGCTGGCCTGGAGCAGCTGGCGGGGCAAACCCCTGGCTGAAGCCCTGCTGATGCTGCCGTTGTTGTTGCCACCCACCGTGATCGGCTTTTATTTCTTGCTGGTATTGGGTACCAATTCAACACTGGGGAACTGGCTAAGCCAGTCAATGGGCCTGCGGCTGGTCTTTAGTTTTGAGGGGCTGCTTCTGGCCAGCGCCCTGATCAACCTGCCCTTCATGGTGCAGCCCATTCAGCGGGCCTTTGCGAGCTTGCCGGACAACCTGCGCGAAGCGGCCTGGGTCAGTGGGCTCAGTTCCTGGCAGACCTTTTGGAAAATTGAACTGCCGTTGGCCTGGCCTGGTATGTTGGCGGGTATTGCCCTGACGGTTGCTCACACACTGGGTGAATTTGGCGTGGTTCTGATGGTGGGCGGCAGCATTGCTGGTGAAACCCGGACCCTGAGCGTAGCCATCTATGACCGCGTCCAGGCCTTTGATCTGGGCGGCGCCCACCAGATGGCCCTGGCACTGGTCCTGTTTTCATTGCTCGCTCTGGCGCTGGTATTTGCTGCCGGGCGCACGGGTTCGCCTGGCAAGGGAGTGCCGCGCTGATGGACCTGAAGGTACACTTAAATTGCCCTGGACCCATCCAGCTGGACGCCGAGTTTGAGTGCGCCGCCGGCGAGCTGATTGCGCTGGTGGGCCCCTCGGGCAGCGGCAAAACCTCTTTGCTCCGTGCAGTCGCCGGATTGCTGCGCCCCCCCCGCCTGGCCGGCCAAGTCGCACTGGGCAAGACTCTGTGGTTTGACAGCGAGCAGGGCATCGCACTTGGCCCGCAACAACGCCGGGTGGGCCTGGTGTTCCAGAACTACGCCCTGTTTCCTAACCTGAGCGCCCTGGAGAATGTGGCCGTCGCCTGCCCCTCGCAGCTGGACATCTGGAATGACGCCAGTTTGCGCGCGCTTTTTGAGCGGCTGGGCTTGGCCGGTCTGGAGCGACGCCGGCCTGCTGAGCTTTCCGGTGGCCAGCAACAGCGGGTGGCCCTGGCGCGCGCGCTACGCCGCATCACCCATCAAGCCCAAGAAGCGAGCACGCACCATGGCGTGTTATTGCTTGATGAACCCTTTTCAGCGGTCGATGCCCCAACCCGTCAGACCCTCTACCGTGAGCTCGCCAGCCTGCGCCAGGAAGTTTCAACGCCCATGATTCTGGTCACCCATGATTTGGCCGAGGCGCGGCGTCTGGCGGACCGGGTGGTGATCCTTGATGGCGGCCGAACCTTGCAAAGTGGTCCTCCGGCCAAGGTATTTGCCAGTCCGCGCAATGCGCGCGTGGCTGATCTGGTGGGCATCCAGAATCATTTTGAAGGTCATTTTTTCAAGCAGTCGCCCGGTTGGGGTCGGCTCAGCTGGCGAGATTCGGGCGGCGCCACCCTGGACTTGCAGGTGATCGATAAAAACCGGCTGGCTGACGGGGCCGCGATTTCCTGGGTGCTGGTGGGTGAGCATATTGATCTCTTGCCCGCATCTGGCCCTAGCGTCGAGCCATCAACTCACGATAACTTTCTGATCTGTCAGCTCCTGGAGCTGCTGCCCCTGGGCGAAACCAGCTTGTGTATGTTTTCTCCCAAGGCCTTGCCACAGTCTCGGCTGACGCTCAACCTGTCAAGTTCACAACTGAGAAAGCTGGAGGCAAAGCCGGGCAGTTTGCTGCAACTCAGGCTGCCACCCGAGGGCATTCATATCATGCCGCAGCGCGCGGCACCCTGAAAAGATTGGCTCAGCCGACGTAAATGGCAATAAAGGCCAGCAGAAAAATCAACAAGGCACCAACCGCCGGAATCACAACCGGGATGACGCCAACAATGCTTTCTACAGGGTCAACTGGGCCTTCTTGGTGTTGGTGGGGCTGTGAGGACATGGTATTGACGGGTTAGCCAGAGTTTCAATTACCGTAATTCTACCCGCCTTCAGGCACGGCGGCGCCCAAGCCCAAACTGTCTGGCTCGATCTCTGTCAACCAAAAATGGGGGTCGTACGTGATTACCACACCCGGGTCTGCAATCCGGCCAAGGTTGGCAACCCTGACCAGGCCACCGCAAGTCCGTAACTGTTTATTTGTACATATTGCCATGCACACGCTTATAAAAACGCCTGCCAAGGGAACCTACAAGTCTCAGCTGTTCGAGCAATGGGCTGGTGAGTTCCAGCAAACTCATGCTGACCATGTGGCCTATATTGCGCTGCATCTTGGGGGGATGCTGGATGCCTGCCGCAGCAAACTCAACAGGCTGCTGGCGCAACATCGACAGCAACTGGCCAGTGGTCTTGGTGATGCACGGCACGGTCGCGCCATTGAGCGCCTGCACAACACCATGACCGGCGCTGCAATCGCCTACGAGTCCCGCTTTCATCATCACTAGGCCAAGGTCCCTGGCTGTCACCCGCAAAAAAGCACGGCCGCTTCAGGCCTTCAGGCAAGGGGATCTGGCCGGCCCCCGACCCAAGAAAAAATCTTCAGCCCTTGTCGTTCGTTTCCCGGGTTTGAGCTACCAGCCAATCCAGGTAGGGCAATGACCCCGCCGAGATAGGAAGCTGGAGAATTTCCGGGACTTCATACGAATGACGGTGGCGAATGAAACGCTCCACCTCGGCAAATAACGAGCAACGTGTCTTGATCAGCAACAGGCACTCCGGCTCCTCGCAGGCTTGTCCCTTCCACATATAAAAGCTCTGGATCGGCAGCATTTGCACACAGGCAGCCATGCCGGTCTGGACCAATTCGCGTGCCAACTCCGCCGCGCTTTGCGCGTTTGGCAAAGTTGTCATCACCAGACAGGCAGCCTGGTCGCTTTCAAGATCGGACGCCATCCCTTTACTCTAGCCCGAAATCAGCAGGCCACTACCCGCAACACCTCGGCGCCATAGGCTTGCAGTTTTTTGGCGCCCAGCCCGCTGATGCCGCCCAATGCCTCAAGGTTTTGCGGGGCGCGCTCAGCGATAGCCGCCAGCGTGGCATCGTGAAAAATCACATAGGCCGGCAGGTTGTGTTGACTGGCCACCTCAGCCCGCCAGGCCTTGAGTTTGATATAGCGGATCTGCGCATCCGCATCCAGATTGGCGGCAGCGACCGACGGCAGTGCACTGCGGCGTCGGGTCTTGCCTGACAGCGGCGCCGCCACGGCCTGGCGCAGCTGCACTCCCACCTCACCCCTGAGCACCGCACGCGACCCCTCGGTCAACTGCAAGGTGTTGAAGGCCTGGCCATCGACGGCCACCGCGCCGATGGCGATCAGCTGGCGCAGCACGGCCCGCAGCTCGCTTTCGCTGGCGTCACGCGCGATACCAAAGGTACTCAGGCAGGCATGGCCGTAGGCCGCCACCTTGTCGCTGGCTTTGCCGCGCAGGACATCCATGATGTGACCGGCGCCGAAACTGACGCCACTGGCTTGCTGCACGCGGTAGATGCAGGAAAGCAGCTTGCGCGCCAGTTCGGTACCATCGCGCACCGTGGGCGGGTGCAGGCAGTTATCGCAATTGCCACAGGCGGCCACCAGGACCGGTGCATTCTGTCCGGATGGCCCCTCGGCACCGGAAGTTTGAACGTAAGTTTCTCCAAAATAGGCCAGCAGGCGAACGCGCCGGCAATCGGTGGCCTCGGCCAACGCCAGCAAGGCATCAAGCTTGCCGCGCATCACTTGCTTGAATCCCTCGCCGGCCGGGCTTTCATCGATCATGCGGCGCTGGTTCACCACATCCTGCAGTCCATAGGCCATCCAGGCGTTGGCTGCTGCACCATCACGCCCGGCGCGCCCGGTCTCCTGGTAGTAGCCCTCGATGTTCTTGGGCATGTCCAGATGCGCCACAAAGCGCACATCGGGCTTGTCAATGCCCATACCAAAGGCAATGGTGGCCACCATCACCAATCCCTCCTCGCGCAGAAAGCGATCCTGGTTGTCTTGGCGCACGGCCGGCTCCAGGCCTGCATGGTAGGGCAGGGCGCTCAGGCCGGCCTCGCACAGGGCGCGTGCCACATCCTCCACCCGCTTGCGTGTCTGGCAATAGACAATGCCGGCATCGCCGGGGTGCTCGCGCTCGATGAAGCGCAACAGCTGGGCGAGGCCGTCTTTCTTCTCGACGATGGTGTAGCGGATATTGGGCCGGTCAAAGCTGCTGATGAACTGGCGCGCCCCCTGCAGCTGCAGGCGCTCCAGGATGTCTTCGCGGGTCAAGGCATCGGCGGTGGCTGTCAGCGCAATGCGCGGCACGCCGGGAAAACGCTCGTGCAGGATCGTGAGGGCTCGGTACTCAGGCCGAAAGTCATGGCCCCACTGACTCACACAATGCGCCTCATCAATGGCAAAGAGTGAAAGCAGCCCGCGCTCGGCCAATGAGTCAAGCTGCGCCAGAAAGCGTGGTGTGGTGACCCGCTCTGGCGCTGCATACAACAGGGTCAGCTCGCCCTTCAGCAGTCGCCGCTCCACGGCGGCAGCAGCTTCCCCATCAAGGCTTGAATTTAGAAAGGCGGCCTCCACCCCCAGCTCGTGCAAGGCGCCCACCTGATCATGCATCAGCGCGATCAGCGGCGAGATGACCAGCGTGGTGCCCCCACCAGCCTGCTGCCGCGTGAGCGCCGGGATCTGGTAGCACAAGGATTTGCCGCCACCGGTTGGCATGAGCACCAGCGCGTCGCCCCCAGCGCTGATATGGTCCACGATGTTCTGTTGGGGGCCGCGGTACGAGTCATAGCCAAAGACACGCTGCAGAATGTCCTGGTTCAGGGAAATATGCATGAGCCTGGATTGTCCCGGACTTTTACAATCTCTCCCATGACATCTTTGCATTACACCCGCGCCCAGGTATTGCCCAAGATCCTTGCCCAACGCATTCTGATCCTTGATGGCGCCATGGGGACCATGATCCAGCGCTTCAAGCTTGGCGAGGCCCAGTATCGTGGGCAGCGCTTCAAGGACTTTTCCAAAGATGTCAAAGGCAACAATGAGCTGCTCTCTTTGACGCAGCCCGCCATCATCCAGGACATCCATGAGGGCTATCTGAGCGCGGGGGCTGACATCATTGAAACCAACACCTTTGGTGCCACCCGCATCGCCCAGGCCGATTACGACATGGCCGATCTGGCCGCGGAAATGAACCTGGCGTCTGCCCGCTTGGCGCGCGCTGCCTGCGACAAGTTCAGCACCCCCGAGCGACCCCGGTTCGTCGCCGGCGCCCTGGGCCCCACCCCCAAGACCGCCAGCATCAGCCCAGATGTGAATGACCCGGGGGCCCGCAATGTCACCTTTGAAGAGTTGCGCGCCGCCTATTTGGAGCAGGTGCACGCTCTGGCAGAGGGTGGCGCCGATCTGCTGTTACTGGAAACCGTCTTTGACACCCTGAATGCCAAGGCGGCCTTGTTCGCCATCGACGAGTACTTCGAGCAATCGGGCGAACGCCTGCCCATCATCATCAGCGGCACCGTGACCGATGCCTCCGGCCGTATCCTCAGCGGCCAGACTGTGACTGCCTTCTGGCATAGCGTGCGGCATGCACAGCCGCTCGCGGTAGGGCTGAACTGCGCCCTGGGGGCGGCCCTGATGCGGCCCTATCTTCAGGAGTTGGCCAAGGTGGCGCAAGACACCTTCATCAGCTGCTACCCCAACGCTGGCTTGCCCAACCCCATGAGCGAAACCGGCTTTGATGAAACCCCCGAAGTGACCAGCCGGCTGCTGCGCGAATTTGCCGCCGAGGGCCTGGTCAACATCGTTGGCGGCTGCTGCGGCACCACGCCCGAACACATTCACGCTATTGAATTGGCCGTTCAACCGCTGCCCGCGCGTCAACTGCGCGCCGGCCCTTTTTACCGCGAGGCGGCCTAGGTTTCATGCAGATCGGGGCCCTGCGCCAGCGCTTGCATGCTCTGGGCGCCAATCCCCAGCACGCGCACCGGGTGCTGCGCCTGTGGACGCACGCCTTGCCGCAGACGCACGGCCGGCAACCCATCGAAAATTTTTTACCCGCCAGCTTGCGCGCCGGATTGCCCGATATCGAGCGCGATCTGGCAGCGCTGGCCCAAGTGCATTCAGAGCATCCGGGTGCCGATGGCTCACTGCGCCGTGTTGTCGCACTGGCCGATGGGCAGCTGGTGGAAAGCGTGCACATGCCACCCGGGCGTACACCGGCGCTGTGCGTGTCCACCCAGGTCGGCTGCGCCGTGGGCTGTGTGTTTTGCATGACCGGCACGGGCGGTCTGGTGCGTCAGATGAGCAGTGGCGAGATCGTGGCCCAGGTGGTGCTGGCGCGTGCCAGCCAGCTGGTGCGCCGTGTGGTCTTCATGGGCATGGGCGAACCTGCCCACAACCTGGACAATGTGTTGGAAGCCATCGACCTGCTGGGAACCGCCGGCGACATTGGGCACAAGAGCCTGGTCTTTTCCACGGTGGGCGACCCGCGCGTGTTTGAAGCCTTGCCCAAGGGACGGGTCAAGCCGGCGTTGGCACTGTCGCTGCACAGCACGCGCTCGGATCTGCGCGCCCAATTGCTGCCGCGTGCTCCCGCGCTGACCCCAGAAGCGCTGGTCGATGCAGGCGAAGCCTATGCCCGACAGAGTGCTTACCCGATCCAGTACCAGTGGACCTTGCTGGAAGGTATCAATGACACCGATGACGAAATCGAGGGCCTGGTACGGCTATTGCACGGCAAGTACGCCATTCTCAACTTCATACCCTACAACGAGGTGGCGAGCCTGCCGTTTAAGCGACCCAGCTGGGAGCGTGCAGCCGACTTGGCGCGACGCTTGCACCGCCGCGGCATCCTGACCAAATTGCGCCATTCGGCCGGGCAGGACGTGGACGGCGGCTGCGGCCAGCTGCGCGCGCGGGCCGCTGCGCCCCAGCCACGAGATTCAGCGCTGATCCAGATGGTTCGATAGCCGCTTGGGGCGTGGCCCGCCGTCATTGGGATGGGCGCTGCGCAGGGGCCACCCCGCACAAACCTTCACCGCTCACTCAAAAGGGGTAATGCCGGGGTGAGGTTTGCATCGTGATCCAGCGCAGCTCCGTGAATTCATGGATGCCCGCCTTGCCGCCAAACCGACCCAGGCCCGAGCCCTTAACCCCGCCAAATGGCATCTGCGCTTCATCGTGCACGGTGGGCCCGTTGACATGGCAGATGCCTGAATCGATGCGTCGCGCCACATTGAAGGCGCGTGCAATATCGCCCCCGAACACGGCAGCAGACAGACCGTACTCATTGTCATTGGCGCAGGCCACGGCCTCCTCGACGCCCTTGACCCGCACAATCGGCTTGACCGGGCCAAAGCTTTCCTCGTGATAGATCCGCATGGCCGGGGTCACATGGTCGAGCACCGTGGCAGCCATCAGGGTGTTTTCTGCCTTGCCTCCGCACAGCAGCTTGGCGCCTTTGGACAGGGCGTCATCAATCAGCGCATTGCAATGATCGACCGTATTCATCCCAATGACAGAACCAAGCACTACCGGCTCGGGCTTGCGCGGGTCACCTACTGGCAACACCTTGGCCTTGTCGACAAATTTCTTGACAAAGACGTCGGCGATTTTTTCGTCCACGATGATGCGCTCGGTGGACATGCAGATTTGTCCGCTGTTGGCAAAGCAGCCAAATGCCGCGCCGTTCACCGCATCGTCGATGTCGGCATCGTCCAGCACCACCATCGGGGCCTTGCCGCCCAACTCCAGCACCACCGGCTTGAGGTACTTGGCGCAGGTCATGGCGATGATTCTGCCCACCCGGGTGGAGCCAGTGAAATTGACGCGGCGCACCGCCGGGTGCGCCACCATGGCCTCCACCACCACACCCGCATCCGCCGGGGCGTTGGTGATGTAGTTGACCACGCCCGGTGGAAAGCCCGCCTCCTGAAATGCCTCGATGATCAGCTGATGCGTGCGCGGGCAGTTTTCCGACCCCTTCATCACCACGGTATTGCCACAGGCCAGCGGCACGCAGATGGCGCGCACCCCGAGGATGATCGGCGCGTTCCATGGCGCAATACCCAGCACCACGCCGGCAGGCTGACGTACCGCCATGGCCAGAGAACCCGGTATGTCCGAGGGAATCACCTCACCCGAGATCTGGGTGGTCAGGGCAGCGGCTTCGCGAATCATGCCCGCAGCCAAAAAGACATTGAAGCCGGCCCAATGACCCGAGGCACCGGTCTCGGCAGCCACCGCTTCCACGAACTGTGGTGTCTTGGCCTCCAGCGCATCGGCGGCCTTGAGGAGAAAGGCCCGTCGCTCACTCGGGCCGCTCTGGCTCCAGGTCTTGAAGGCCTCGGCTGCCGCCTCCACCGCCATCACCGCATCAGCCGGGGATGCGGCGGGAGCGCGCGAGGCCACAGTGCCATCCAAGGGGTTGCGCCGCTCAAAAGTGGCGCCTCGCTCGGCGGTCACTTTGAGGCCGTTGATCAGCATGGACATATCGGACATGGCGGGACTCCTTCAGAAAAGAAATGGTTCAGTTCACACGGTGCTGGTCTTGCGGCGGCGCTGCACCGCATCGGCGGCGGTAGTTTTATCGACATCGTCAGCCCCAAGATAAGCCGCGCGGATCACGTTGGAGCGCGCCAACAGGCGCGATGGCCCACTGGCCACCAGCGCCCCGCGTTCCAGCACGTAACCCCGGTCAGCCACCGCCAAGGCCTTTCTCACATTCTGCTCGACCATCAGAACGGTGGTGCCCTGATCGGCAATTCGGCGTGCCATCCCCAGGAGTTCATCCACCATCCTGGGCGCCAGGCCCAGTGAGGGCTCATCGAGCATCAGCAGCCGCGGCGCGCTCATCATCGCACGCGCCACCGCCACCATTTGCTGCTCGCCGCCGCTCATGGTGCCGGCCAATTGCTGCGCGCGTTCGCGCAGCTTGGGAAAGTCGTCCATGACCTGCTCGACGCGCCGGGCGCGCTCGGCCCGGTTAATCAGCCAGCCCCCCAACTCTAGGTTTTCCCGCACCGTCATTTGCGCAAACAGTTGACGACCTTCAGCCACCAGGGTGACGCCGCCCCGGACGATTTCATGGGTCTTCTCCGGCAGGTCTTGGCCATCGAGCAGGACCATGCCACTGCGCGGGATCAGGCCCATGAGTGCCTTAAGCAAGGTGGTCTTACCCGCGCCATTGGGGCCGAGGATCACGGTCAGGCCAGGCTTGACCTCGAAGCGCAGCTCACGCAAGACGAGAAACGAGCCGTAGCCCGCGCTCAGGCCGCGCACCTGCAAGTGCGCCTGCCGCTGCGCCCCCAGCACAAAGGGGGTGTCGCGGTACCACATCATGCGACTGTCTCCTGTTCGCCCTCTTGCTCTTCAGGCGTGGCCATTTCGTCACCCAGATAGGCCTCGATCACTTCGGGATTGCGCACCACGTTGTGCGGGGTGTCGTCGGCAATCAGCCGGCCCTGATGCAGCACCAGCACGCGCTCCACATGGCGCAACAGCGTGGTCACCGCGTGCTCAATCCAGATCACCGTCAAGTCCAGCTCGTCACGCAGGCGGCGAATCAGCCTGGCCATATCTTCCAGCTCGGATTCGGTCAGGCCAGCGGCCACCTCATCCAGCAGCAACAGTTGCGGCCGCGTGGCCAACGCCATGCCGATCTCCAGCAAGCGCTGCTGCGAGGGCGTGATGGCGCCAGCAGGCAGCTCCGCTTGGGCTGACAGGCCAATCAGCGCCAAGATGCTGGGCGCATCGCGCAGCGCCCAGGGCACACCCACTTCGTCGCCCCAGAACAGGTACTTGCGCCGCCGGCGACCAGCGAACTTCAAGCCAAACTCAATATTGGCCAGTACCGGCATGTCGGCAAACACTCTGGGCGACTGGAAGGTGCGCGCCACGCCGTGAGCGGCAAAGCGGTGCGGCCGGGCCCGAGTGAGATTGCGCCCATGCGCTAGCAGACGGCCCGATGTGGGCAGCTGCACGCCGGAAATGGCGTTGAAGAAGGTGGTCTTGCCCGCGCCATTGGGGCCAATGATGCCTACCAACTCGCCCGCCACGAATTTCGCACTCACGCCATCGACCGCCACCAAACCGCCAAAGCGCACGGTGAGGTTGTGCGCCTCCATCAGAGGAGCGACATGCTCAGACAAAGTAGCTCTCCTTCTCCCGCCGGCGTTGGCGCTGCTTGTCATGTTCCTTCTCGCCACTAAGCTCGCGCTTGACGTCCTTGGCCCAATCACGTGTCTCATACCACCACTGCTTGAACGTGGTCCAACGCAGCGAGGCCAGGCCGCCTGGCAGATAGAGCACGCACAGAATCAGCATCAGCCCCAGCGACATCAGGTAGATCTGCGGGAACTGCAGGCGCAGCGATTCGGCCAACACGCTGAAAATGATGGCCGCCAGCAGCGGGCCCCACAAGGTCAACACACCGCCGATCAAGGTGATCAGTACCGTCTGGAAACCAATGAAGGGATTGAACACCGTGTGTGGGTCAATGTAGGTCCAGCGCACTGCCATGGCCGCACCCACCGCTCCAGCGAAGGCGGCCGTCAGGGCAAAGCCGGCAATCTTCACCAACCTGGAGTTCACGCCCAAGGTCTGAGCGCGTTGCTCATCGGCACCGATGCCCATCAGCGCCAGACCGAAGCGAGTACGCCGCACCCAGATGGAAACCGCGACCGCCAGCACCGCCAGCGCGAGCACGGTCAGGTAGATCACGCTGTTGTCGGGCACGACGGTCAGCACGCGCCCAACGGTGCCGGTGACAGACTTCTCAAAATAGGTCACCGCATGCAGGATCAGCTCGGTCATTCCGAAGGTCAGCACGGCAAAGTAGGTGCCGCGCAGGTGCAGCACCGCCGCCCCCATGACCACGGCCAACAGGAGCGCAATGCCTGCCCCAAGGGCGATGGTTTCGACCCAGCCGAACGTTCCCAGCAAGATGGCTGTGGTGTAGGCGCCCACGCCGAAGAAAGCCGAGGTGGCCAGCGAAAGATAGCGGGTGCTGCCACAGAACAGACCCCAGCTCGAGGATAGGGCGATGTACATCAGGCAGGTCAGCGCCATGGCGGTGACAAACTCGCTGGCGTAATGCGGCAAGGCCAGCGCCCAGCCGGCGAAGGCCAGCAATACGAGAATGTCGCGAATCAGTAATTGCCGGGATGTCATGCCTTGCGACTCTTGCGGGTGAACAGGCCCTCGGGTCGCAGCAGCAACACGGTGATGAAAACCGCATACGACAGCAGCGCCTTGAGCGAGGGGTTGGTGTAGTGCATGCCCAATGCCTCAATCACGCCAAGCAGCAACCCGCCAAAGAGCGCGCCGCCCATGCTGCCGAACCCCCCGAGGGTGATGACAATCAGAGCCGTCACGGTGTAGGGCTGGCCCATATAGGGCGTGATGGTGTAGGCCATCGACAGCAATGCGCCAGCGATGCCCGACAAGCCAAGGCCGATCCCGAACATCAGCGGATGCAGCTTTTTCGTGTCGATCCCCATGAGTTGGGCGCCGATGGGCGACTGCATGAGCGCGCGCACGCCTTTGCCCAACAGCGTCAGACGCATCAAGACGATCAGGGCTCCCGCAAACAACAGCGCCAGCAAGAAGAGAAGGAGCTTGTTGGCAGCGAATTGCACCTCGCCCATCTTCACCGGCTCGGTCAGGTAGTCGTAGCCGCGCAGATCGCCGCCCCAGACCCAGGAGACGAAGTTCTGCACTAGGAACATCAGACCAAAGGCCACCATCAGCCCGCGCGCTTCGAAAATGTCCAGGTTGGGTGAAGTGGCTGTGAGCCGCCGAAAGCACAGAAAATGCACAACGACGCCCAGCGCCATCAGTACGATGAAGGCCACTGGCACCATCAGCAGGGGAGAGACCCCAAACTGGGTCTGCACCAGCCAGGTCAGGTAGGCGCCCACCATCAGGAATTCACCGTGGGCAATGTTGAGGATGCGCATCAGGCCGTACTGGAGATTGAGCCCCAGTGCGACCAGCGCGTAGATGCCGCCGGTAATCAAGCCGGAGACAATCAGTTCGAGCCAGGCCGTGACTGACATTAAAAAATGTGAATTCTCAAAGACGATCTAGGGCGCCTGGAGCGGCGCCCTAGATGGAATGAAAGGACAAAATCACCAAGCCGGCTTGGCGATCAACTTGGCGGTGGCCACTTTTTGCGGCCAGACCACCTCGAACTCACCTTTCTGCCACTGGCTCACCGTGCCTGGCGTGCCTACGTTCTCACTGCCCTCGAACTTGATGTCACCCAGAATGGTCTTGTGCGTGGTGGAGGCCACATAGTCGCGAATGGCCTTGCGGTTAAGCCCGTTTTTGGCCACAGCAGTGGTCAGAATTTCCAGCGCAGCCCAACAGGCGCCGCTGGCCCAGCGGTCTGGCTCCTTGCCGGCAAAGCGCTTGGTATGGGCATCGAAATAGGCCTTGGCGCCAGGGCTGGTCTTGCTGTTCCACGACCCCATGCCCAGCACGCCCTCGGCACCCGCGGGGGTCATGACATTTCTGTAAAGCTGAAAGGCCGTGCCCACCGAGGCGTAGAAGTACTTTGGATTGAAGCCCACCTCCTTGGCCTGCTTGCTGGCCAGGATGGTGTCTGGCGGGTAGGTGAAGCCGATGAAGGCGTCCGGGTTCTTGTCCTTGATCGAGCGCAGCACAGGCGACAGGTCTTTGACGCCACCTGGATAGCTCTTTTCTTCCACCAGGTTGATGCCCGAGCCCTGCATGGCCACCTTGAGCGCAGCGTAGTTTTCCAGCCCGAACAGGTCATCGACATAAATCACCGCCACGCTGCGCACCCCGTTGGCCTTGAGCATGTCAACCAATGCATCGCACATCGGCTTGGGCTGCTGCAGCATGAGGAAGAAATAGGGCAGCTTCATCTCGATCAATTTCTTCGACAAGGCCGTGGGCGCCAGAAACGGGTAGCCAAAACGGTTGGCCAAGGGCGCCACCGCAAAGTTGGCGTTGGAGCCCCAGGGCGGCAGGACCAGGTCGACCTTGTCACTTCCCATCAGTTTTTCGTAGGAACGCACACAGGTTTCAATGTCACTGCGGTCGTCCGAACTGATAAGCTCAATTTTGCGGCGCTCGCCCTTGACGTTCAGTCCGCCAGCCGCGTTTTGTTGTTCCGCCCACAACAGGTAGTTGGGCTCCTGGCTGACCTGAGCGCCGCCGGTCCAGGGGCCGGTGCGGGCCATGGCGTAGCCCACCCGTACCGGCTTGGCTTGGGCGAAAAGCTGTGGCGCAAAAGTGGCTGCGCCCAGCGTTGCCGCTGCGCCCTGAAGCAGCTGTCGTTTCGTGAATTGAACCATGATGTCTCCAAGTAAGCGGGTGATTTAGACGCGAGGATAGTACCTGTTAGGTATTTTGTTTGATCTGCGTGAGCTTGTCATCAAGAACCATCGAAACCCTGGGGTTTTCCCTTGCGCATGCGCGCTCTGCCTGCACGCACAGTGTTCCATGGCTGCAACAGCCCATCCCTTAGAATCGGACTACTTCCAAGGAGCGCTGCAGCACGGCATAGGCCGCGTCAGGCTTGGATGTCACAACCGCGCTCACCTGTCTTTTGATTTTCCAGGTGAGCCACATGACTGAAAACACCCCGCCCCCCATGAAGCTTTCCGGCCTGGAGCCGCTCTCTGTCGGCGCGGACTCGCTGTTCGTCAACATCGGCGAGCGCACCAATGTCACCGGCTCCAAGGCCTTTGCCCGCATGATCCTGAACGGCCAGTTTGAAGAGGCCCTGGCGGTGGCGCGCCAGCAAGTGGAAAACGGGGCGCAGGTGATCGACATCAACATGGACGAAGCCATGCTCGACAGCCGCGCGGCCATGGTGCGCTTTCTCAATCTGATCGCCTCCGAGCCGGATATTGCCCGGGTGCCGATCATGATCGACTCCTCCAAATGGGAGGTGATCGAGGCCGGACTGCGCTGCCTGCAGGGCAAGGGCATCGTCAACTCGATCTCCATGAAAGAAGGGGTGGAGGAATTCAAGCGCCAGGCCAGACTGATCAAGCGCTATGGCGCGGCCACGGTGGTGATGGCGTTTGATGAGCAAGGACAGGCCGACACTTACCCTCGCAAGATCGACATCTGTGCCCGCGCCTACCGCATCCTGACTGAAGAACTTGGTTTTCCGCCGGAAGACATCATCTTCGACCCTAACATCTTTGCCATTGCCACTGGCATTGAAGAGCACAACAACTACGCCGTCGACTTCATAGAGGCCACGCGCTGGATCAAGCAGAACCTGCCGGGTGCCAAAGTGTCCGGTGGCGTGTCCAATGTGTCTTTCAGCTTCCGGGGCAATGACCCGGTGCGCGAAGCCATCCACACGGTGTTTCTGTACCACGCCATCCAGGCTGGCATGGACATGGGCATTGTCAACGCCGGCATGGTGGGGGTGTATGACGAGCTCGAACCCACCCTGCGCGAACGGGTGGAAGATGTGGTGCTCAATCGGCGACCCGATGCCGGCGAGCGCCTGGTGGAAATTGCCGAAAGCGCCAAGGGGGCAGCCAAGGACGACAGTAAAAAACTGGAGTGGCGCGCCGGTTCCGTCCAGCAACGACTCAGCCACGCCCTGGTGCATGGCCTCACCGACTTCATTACAGAAGACACCGAAGAGGCTTACCGGGCGGTATTGGCCAGCGGCGGGCGCCCCTTGCATGTGATCGAGGGCCCCTTGATGGATGGCATGAACATTGTGGGCGACCTGTTTGGCCAGGGCAAGATGTTTTTGCCGCAAGTGGTGAAAAGCGCCCGCGTCATGAAACAGGCGGTGGCACACCTGATCCCGTACATTGAGGAAGAAAAGCGGCAGCAGGAAGCGGCCGGTCAGGATGTGCGCACTAAGGGCAAGATTGTGATTGCCACCGTCAAGGGCGATGTGCATGACATTGGCAAGAACATTGTCACCGTGGTGCTGCAATGCAACAACTTTGATGTCATCAACATGGGTGTGATGGTGCCCTGCCATGAAATTCTGGCCACCGCCAAAGTGCAGGGCGCCGACATCATTGGCCTGTCCGGCCTGATCACGCCCAGCCTGGAGGAAATGCAGGTGGTGGCCAGTGAAATGCAGAAGGATGAGCATTTCAGGGTACGCAAGATCCCGCTGCTGATTGGCGGGGCCACCACCAGCCGGGTGCATACCGCCGTCAAGATCGCACCCCACTATGAGGGGCCGGTAGTCTATGTGCCCGACGCCTCCCGCAGCGTCAGCGTGGCCCAGAGCCTGCTCTCAGACAAGGCCGCTCAGTTCATCGACGACATCAAGGCCGACTACGAACGGGTGCGCCAACAACATGCTGGCAAAAAGCAGGTGGCGCTGTGGCCACTTGAGAAGGCGCGCACCAACAAATGGTTGCCCACGCCGTCGCGACCCGAGCTGGTCGAACCGTTCAAGCTTGCGGTTGGCGCACACCGGGCGCAACTGGCTTGGGCTGACCATACGCCGGCGAAACCTAAATTCATCGGCCGGCGCGTGTTCAAGAATTTTGATCTGACGGAATTGGCCAGATACATCGACTGGGGCCCGTTTTTCCAGACCTGGGACTTGGCCGGACCCTTTCCCGCCATCCTCAAGGACGAGGTGGTCGGTAGCGAGGCCCAGCGTGTCTACTCCGATGGCCGGCGCATGTTGCAACGTCTGATTGAGGGCCGCTGGCTGAGCGCCAATGCGGTCGTGGGGCTTTACCCAGCCAACAGCGTCAATGATGATGACATTGAGCTCTACACCAGCGAACGCCGTGATGAGGTGGCACTGACCTGGTACGGCTTGCGCCAGCAGGCCGAAAAACAGGTGATCGATGGCGTGATGCGCCCCAGCCGCTGTCTGGCTGATTTTGTCGCCCCCAAGGGGTTGGCCCCCGATTACATCGGTGTGTTTGCGGTGACCGCCGGCATCGGCGTCGACAAGAAAGAGAAGTTTTTCCTCGATGACCACGATGACTATTCGGCAATCATGCTCAAGGCGCTGGCCGACCGCCTGGCCGAGGCCTTTGCCGAATGTCTGCATCAGCGTGTGCGCACTGACCTCTGGGGCTATGCACATGATGAAGGGTTGAGTAACGATGAGTTGATTGCTGAAAAGTACCAGGGCATACGGCCCGCACCGGGATATCCGGCCTGCCCCGATCACAGCGTCAAGCACGAGATGTTTAGCTTGCTGAAGTGCGAGGAGATTGGCATGGGCCTGACCGAAAGCCTGGCCATGACACCTGCGGCCAGCGTCAGTGGCTTTTATCTGGCCCACCCGCAAAGCGTCTATTTCAATGTCGGCAAGATTGGCGCTGATCAACTGGAGGATCTGGCGCGTCGAAGAGGTCTGACGCAGGAAAGCCTTCAAAGATTGCTCGCGCCCAACCTTTAATTGCTCAACGGGCCAGGGAGGGCAAACTCGGGTCAGACACTGTCCGGGTCTGTCGTTATCCGGGATTGTCGCTGCGAGCGTCAGTTCTAGCACGCATCGCCAAGCGCTGAGCCAGTGCCAGGGCCGTGACGCCCACCAGGCTTATCAATAGCAACACCCACAAACCAGCCTCATAGCCGGCTTGCGGACTCCAAAGCAAGCCCAACAAGAATGGGGCGGCCGCCCGGGCCAGGGCCTGGGGCAAGCCAAGCACGCCATTGAGTGTGGCCATCTGCTCCCGGTTCACATATTCAGCCACCGCAGTACCCTTCACGATGGTCAGCATGCCGTTGCCCATGCCGTAGAGCAAGACAAACAACCAGACCAGGCTGATCTGCGCGGCGCCAGCCAGCGGCGCCAGCAGCAAAGCCAGCACGCCCAAGGGAATGAGCCCCGGGGTCAGTCGGTTGAGAAGATGCATGTCGATCCGCTGATCACACAAATAGATCAGCGCCCGACCCAGCACTTGCAGCGCCCCAATGGATGCCGGCAGGATGATCACCCAGGCCTCTGGCAGACCCTGCTCACGCAACAGGCTGACCAAATGCGCCGGCAAGGCAGCGGTGGTGGCCATCATCAAAACAATAAATGCTCCGGTCAATAAAAATGAAGCGCTCATCACCAGGCTTTTCAGGGCAGGGCGGGGGCTGCCATCTAGATTGGCGTGCTTGTGCCCGACAGGCGCCTGGCGCAACAGGTGGGCATGCAGCGGCGCACAAAACAGCAGGTTGATGGCCGCCAGCGGCCAAAGCGCGTGCCGCCAGCCCAACGAATCGATCAGCCAATCTGACAAGGGAATGAACACGGTGCTGGCCAAACCGCCCAGAAAGGTCATGGTGATGATGGCCCGCCGAAAGTCATGCGGAAAGCGGCGGGTCACCACCGCGAACACGGGCGGGTAAAGGCTGCCGGCCAGGCCGGCACCCAGGATCAGCCAGACTGCGTAAAAGCCGGCCATGGAATCGATGGCACTGTGCAGCAGCAAGCCAACGCCCAACAGGATGGAGCCACCGGTCATGACCGCGCGTTCATGACCACGCTCAATCCAGCGCCCGACCGGATAAGCCAGCAACCCTTCGGCCAGCAAGGCCAGGCTGAAAGCCAGCGATGTCTGAGCGCGGGTCAAACCCAGCTCGCGCTCAACCGGCGCCAGCAACAGGGCAAAGGTATAAAACACACTGCCCCAACTGATGAGCTGTGCCAGCGAAAGCCAGACCACAAAACGCGTCTGGTAGTTGGGAGTTGTGTTCATCCGTCTATGATCGCAGATACCGGCGCGCTTCTGTGTTTTGGATTTGCCCCGACTTCCGCCATGTCCTCCCTGTCACCTGCCACGCGCCGTACCATTCTGTTGCTTTCATTCGGAACCTTTTCCAGCATGGCTGTGCAAAGGGTTTGTGACGCCATGCTGCCCGAGTTGGCCCGCGTCTTTTCTGTCAGCCTGGCGCAGGCCGCCCAGGTCATTTCGGTCTTTGCGATTGTCTATGGCATCGTGCAATTGTTTTACGGGCCGGTGGGAGACCGCCTCGGCAAGTTTCGCATCGTGACTTACGCCACCCTGGCTTGCAGCCTGGGCTCCATCATGTCCGCATTTGCCACCAGCTTGGACATGTTGGTGCTGGCGCGCGGGCTGGTGGCGCTAGCTGCCGCAGCGATTGTCCCGCTTTCCATGGCCTGGGTTGGAGATGCTGTGCCCTACACACATCGTCAAGAGGCGTTGGCGCGGGTTGGCCTTGGCACCTCACTGGGCATTGTGGCGGGACAGGTTGCCGGCGGCGTGCTGACCGATATGTTTGGCTGGCGCTGGGCCTTTGCCCTGATGGCGCTGATTTTTATCATTGTTGGCCTGTTGCTGCTGCAGGACTGGCGCAGACAACAAGCCGCCGGACTTGGCCGGCTGGCCACCGAGATCGGCGAGCGGCCTGGATTTGCCAGGCAGGCCTTCAGCATCGTGACCGGCCAATGGTCGCGGGTCGTCCTGGGTGTTGCGGTGATCGAAGGCGTGTTTGGCTTTGGTGTGCTGGCCATCTGGGCTACTCACCTGCATCAAACCCACGGCATCAGCCTGGGCGCAGCTGGCTTCATCGTGGCCCTGTTTGGCTTGGGCGGTATGGTCTACATGGCCACTGCAAGGTTTTTCATTCCCCGCCTGGGTGAGCGCGGTCTGGTGCGAGCTGGCGTAAGTCTGGTTGGGGTAGGTTGTCTCGCATTTGCGTTTGCGCCGAACTGGCAGTTCAGCGCGCCGGCCAGCTTGTTGGTGGGCTTTGGATTTTTCATGTTCCACAACACCATGCAGCTCAACGCAACCCAAATGGATCCCAATGCGCGCGGCACCTCAGTCACCCTGTTCGCCTCATCGCTGTTTTTTGGTCAATCGTTTGGGGTTGTTTTGGCAGCCTGGTTATCCGAATCGATCGGCTCAGCCTGGGCTATCGCTTTGGGGGGATTGGCACTGGTGTTACTTGGTTTTCTGTTTGCCCGAGCCCTGCTGTTGCGCGATGCACTGGCGGGGTCACATGCCCATTAAAGCGTGGTCAGCACGGGTCGATACTGAAGGGCTTCAGCCACATGTTCAAGCGCCACCTCCTGCTGTCCTGCCAGGTCGGCAATAGTTCGGGCCACCCGTAGTGCACGATGAATGCCGCGTGCCGACCAGCCCAGTCGCATCGCGGCGCTGCTCAACAAGTTCCTGGCCGACGCTTGCAGTGCCACCTGCTGATCCAGTTGTTCACCTGACAGTTGCTGGTTAAGGGTACCCTGTCGCGCCATAGCCCTGGCGCGTGCCGCCTGCGCCCGGGCACGGACTTTGGCGCTGGGCTCAGAGGTCGGGGCGTCCAGCAACTCCTGTGGCGCGACTGCCGGCACATTCACATGCAGGTCTATCCGGTCCAGCAAGGGGCCGCTCAGGCGCCTCTGATAACGCGCCACCTGGTCGGGGGTACATCGGCAGGCGCGTTGAGTCGCGCCCAAAAAACCGCAGGGACAGGGATTCATGGCAGCCACCAGCTGGAAGCGGGCTGGAAATTCTGCCCGGTATGCAGCGCGGGCAATGGTGATCTGCCCAGTTTCCAGCGGCTCTCGCAGGGCTTCCAGCGCAACACGCGAAAACTCGGGCAACTCGTCGAGAAAGAGCACGCCATTGTGCGCCAGAGAAATTTCACCGGGGCGCGGCGGCGCCCCGCCACCCACCAGCGCCACGGCGCTGGCCGTGTGATGCGGGCTGCCGGTCGGGCGCTGCCCCCAGTGTCTGATGGCAAACCGCCCGCTCAAGCTGGCAACCGCTGCGCTTTGCAGCGACTCCTCGGTGGACATGGGAGGCAACAACCCGGCCAGGCGCTGCGCCAACATTGATTTGCCCGAGCCTGGGGGGCCGCTGAGCAGCACACTGTGCCCGCCAGCGGCAGCAATCTCCAAAGCCCTTCGTGCAGCCAGCTGGCCGCGGACATCGACCAAGTCAGCCAGCTGGACCTCTGCCACTGGCGCTCGGGTCTGCACAAACTCCCAGACCTGGTCATCCATGGGTCGCCCTGGTAAAAATTGCTGCGCCACCTCCAGCAAATGCCCAGCGCGGTGAACCCGCATGCCTGGTACCAGGGCCGCTTCCTCGGCGCTGCCCGCCGGAAGCACCAAGCGCAAGTCGGGCTGTCGAGCCCGAACCGCCAGGGCCATGGCCAGCGAGCCGCGCACCGGGCGCAATTCACCCGACAAGGACAGCTCACCAGCAAACTCATGCCCGGCGAGGCGGGCCGCGTCAATTTGCCCGCTGGCGGCCAGAATGCCCAGAGCAATTGGCAGATCAAAGCGCCCCGAGTCCTTGGGCAGGTCAGCGGGCGCCAGATTGACCGTGATGCGCTTGTTGTTGGGAAACTCCAGCCCAGAGTTTTGAATGGCTGCGCGTACCCGCTCTCGGGCCTCTTTGACCTCGGTTTCGGCCAAGCCCACCAGACTAAAGCCCGGCAACCCGTTGGCCAGGTGAACCTCAACCACCACCGAAGCCGCCTCCAACCCCAACAGGGCCCGGCTATGCACCATACAAAGTCCCATGATCTAACCCCTGACAATTTCGCCCGCACATGACCACTTACGGTGCAAAGGGCACCAAAAAATGCACCGAATCAGTGCTAACTGGGTATTTATACAGCTCCTAAACGGGCCGTTTACACGTTTGGTTTACAAAAAGCGGGCATTTCAAAAAGTTTTTGCTGGCACGCTCCCTGCTTAGTGACTTCTGTCACCTCAACCCTTACAGGAGTCTTTTATGAATACATCCAAAACCGTATTGGCCGCGCTGGCCCTTATTGCAGGCTCCGCCGCACTGGCCCAAAGCAAGCCTGCCGAGCCTGACTACACGTTGGCGTTCAATGTGGGCGCGGTTAGCGATTACCGATTTCGCGGCATAACCCAAACGGCCAATCAACCCTCGCTTCAGGCCGGCGTTGACTATGCCCACAAGGGCGGCTTCTACCTGGGTGCCTGGGCTGCCAGCAACCTGAAATGGATCAAGGAATTCAATGGTGCCTCCAAAGGCGACTACGAAGTTGACCTCTACGGTGGCTACAAGTTCACAGCCATGGGGCTGGGCTTTGATGTCGGTGCCATCACTTACCAATACCCGGGCAATGATTCCGGAGCCACTGGTACTACTGGTGCGGGTCTTTATTCCAAAGCTGACACCACTGAGGGTTATGTTGGCGTGACTTACGGACCCATCACCCTGAAATACAGCCAGAGTTTTGGTGATTTTCTGGGCAACCTCAATTCCAATGGCAGCCGCTACTGGGACCTCACGGCCAATTTTGACCTGGGCAATGGCCTGACTCTCACGCCTCATTTGGGTAGTCAGACGGTACCCAATCAATCCCCATCTGCCGATTACACCGACTACGCCCTGACCTTGACCAAAGACTTGGGCAAAGGATTTAGCGCATCTGTCGCTGTTGTAGGCACAAGCGCCTCGAGCAGTGGTTTTTACTTGCAATCGAGCGATGGTCGGTTTCTGGCCAAAGAAGGCGCATTTGTTGGCGTCAAGTACACCTTCTGATCCTGACTCACGCTCAACCTAGAGGACAAATCATGAAATTGATCACTGCCATCATCAAGCCCTTCAAGCTCGACGAAGTACGCGAGGCACTCTCCAGCATTGGCGTGCAGGGCATCACTGTCACCGAAGTCAAGGGCTTTGGGCGCCAGAAAGGCCACACCGAGTTGTACCGTGGCGCCGAGTATGTGGTGGACTTTCTGCCCAAAGTGAAGCTGGAGGCCGCCGTTGCTGACGAGCTGGTGGAGCGCTCCATCGAAGCCATTGAAGGTTCTGCGCGCACCGGCAAGATCGGTGACGGCAAGATTTTTGTGTACGACCTTGAGCAGGTCATCCGCATCCGAACCGGCGAAACCGGCAAGGAAGCCCTGTAAGCCTACCTCCTGAAAGGAATACGAGATGAAAAAGCTGTTTTTCTCCTTGGTGCTGGGCTTGGGCCTGCTGGCCAGCTCAGCGCTCACCTGGTCGCAGACGGCACCTGCGGCCGCCCCTGTGGCTGCTCAGGCCAGCGCGACCACCCCTGCCGCAGCGGCCACCCCGGCGGTTCCAGCCGCACCCGCTGACGCAGCAGCCGCCAAGGCGCCTGAACCCAACAAGGGTGATACCGCCTGGATGATGGTGGCCACATTGCTGGTCATTCTGATGACCGTGCCCGGCCTGGCGCTGTTCTATGGCGGTCTGGTGCGCAGCAAGAACATGCTGTCGGTCCTGATGCAGGTCATGGTGACGTTCTCGCTGATCGTCGTTCTGTGGTTCATCTACGGTTACAGCGTGGCCTTCACTGAAGGTGGCACCTTTTTTGGAGGACTCGATCGCCTGTTCATGAAGGGCATCTGGGACAACGCTGCCGGCACCTTTGCCAGCGCGGCAACCTTCAGCAAAGGGGTCGTCATTCCCGAAATCGTGTTCGCCGGCTTTCAGGCGACCTTTGCGGGCATCACCTGCGCGCTGATCGTGGGCGCTTTTGCCGAGCGCATCAAGTTCTCTGCCGTGCTGTTGTTCATGGTGCTGTGGTTTAGCTTCAGCTATCTGCCGATCGCTCACATGGTCTGGTTCTGGATGGGGCCCGATGCCTACACCGGCAAGGAAGTGGTTGACGCCATGAACGCCAAGGCTGGCTACATCTGGCAGATGGGCGCGCTGGATTTTGCCGGCGGTACCGTGGTGCACATCAACGCTGCCGTGGCCGGACTGGTTGGCGCCTTTATGGTGGGCAAGCGTATCGGTTATGGCCGTGAGTCGATGGCCCCGCACAATCTGGCCTTGACCATGGTGGGCGTATCCCTGTTGTGGGTGGGTTGGTTTGGCTTCAACGCCGGCTCCGCCCTGGAGGCCAACGGCTTTGCGGCGCTGGCTTTTGCCAACACCTTTGTGGCTACTGCTGCTGCTGTATTGTCCTGGTCGGTGGCCGAAGCGCTGCTGCGCGGCAAGGCCTCCATGCTGGGCGCCGCCTCGGGCGCCGTTGCTGGCCTCGTGGCCATCACCCCGGCGGCGGGCAATGTGGGCATTCTGGGCGCGATCATCATCGGTCTGGTGGCTGGTTTTGCCTGCCTGTGGGGCGTGAGCGGTCTGAAGAAGATGCTGGGCGCTGACGACTCCCTTGACGTTTTCGGCGTGCATGGCGTTGGCGGCATTGTGGGCGCGTTGCTGACTGGCGTGTTCAATTCACCGTCCCTGGGCGGCCCCGGCTTTGTGGCCGACTGGGTTACCGCCACCGGCGTGACCGCGGCCGACTACTCAATTGCCTCACAGGTGTGGGTACAGCTCAAGGCCGTGCTGATCACCGTCGTCTGGTCCGGTCTGGTTTCTGTGGTGGCCTACAAGATCGTTGACATGACCATCGGATTGCGAGTCAGCGAGGAGGAAGAGCGAGAGGGCCTGGACATCAGTGCTCACGGCGAGAGCGCTTACGGCCGGTAAAGCCTTGGTGCGCGGCCAGTGACACTGCGCACTGACCGCGCAACCAAAGCAAACTGCTCCTTATTTCATCCTTGGCCCGCGCCAACTCATGTTGGGCGGGTTTTTTATTGCCTTTTTTATTGCCATTAGGTTGTCACCGCCACGAACGCTTGCTTAATCCCGTCATGGTTACCGTTACCATACACAGCCATGGATTCAGCCCTCGATTCGATCGTTGAGCGCGTGCGCGCAGCATCCCGCCAACACACCTTGTTGCGCATTCGCGGTGGTGGCAGCAAAGACTTTTATGGCGCACCTCTCAAGGGCACTGAGCTGGATACGCGCGAACTGGCCGGCATCATCAGTTATGAGCCCAGCGAGCTGGTAATTACTGCACGTGCTGGCACCCCACTGGCGGAGCTGGAGACCGCTTTGGCCGAAAAGGGCCAGTATCTTCCATTCGAACCACCTCATTTCGCAGCCCAGGGGGCCTCTGCCACGCTAGGTGGCATGGTAGCCGCCGGGCTGAACGGGCCGGCGCGAGCCAGCGCCGGGGCCCTGCGCGACTATGTGCTGGGCGCGGAGCTGCTCAACGGGCGAGCTGAGCTGTTGCGTTTTGGTGGACAGGTCATGAAAAATGTGGCTGGCTACGACGTCTCTCGCCTACTGGCTGGCAGCTGGGGCACGCTGGGCGTGATTACCGAAGTGTCACTCAAGGTGCTGCCCAAGCCTCTCGCTGAAGCCACCCTGCAGTGCACGGAAATTGACCAGCAAAGCGCACTCGACCTGTTGCACCGCTGGGGTGGACAACCTTTGCCCCTGAATGCGAGCGCCTGGCTGCACGATCCGTCCACCCAGCCGGCGCAGGACTGCCTGTTCGTGCGCTTGCGGGGCGCGGTGGCGGCGGTGGACGCCGCCATTCCCCGTCTGCGTGCTGATGCTCAAGCCCTGGGCGCACAAGTCACGCAGCTGGACAATACCGCCGCTGGGCCAGACTGGTTGGCCAGCCGCGAGCAAACCCTGCCATTTTTCACCCCTCCCGGCGGCGACCTGTGTCTGTGGCGCCTGTCGGTGCCACAAACCACGCCCGCGCTGGCCCTGCCCTTCGCGCAATACATCGAGTGGCAGGGTGCCCAACGCTGGCTCTGGGCGCCTGCCAACGCCGCCACCCAGCTGCGTGAGACCACACAACGCGTGGGCGGTCATGCCACCCTGTTTCGCGCCAGCCAGCAGTCGCCAGGATCTGACAAGCGGGTCGGCGTGGCAACTGCCCTGGACACGGTGCAGCTTCGAATCCAGCGGGAGTTGCAAAAACAATTCGATCCCTACGGCGTTTTTGCTACAGGACGTCTGGGCATTTAAGAATCGATCATGCAGACCCAACTTGCCCCTGAATACCTTGGCACAGCCGACGGACGCGCGGCCGAGGCCATTTTGCGCAAGTGCGTCCATTGCGGTTTTTGTACCGCCACCTGCCCAACCTATCAGCTGCTGGGTGATGAGCTCGACGGCCCACGCGGACGGATCTACCTGATCAAGCGGGTACTGGAAGGCGAAACCCCCACCCGCAAGACGCAACTGCACCTGGATCGTTGTCTCACCTGCCGCAACTGCGAGAGCACCTGCCCCAGTGGCGTGCAATACGGCCATCTGGTCGATATCGGGCGCAAATTGGTCGAGGCCAAAGTGGAGCGGCCGACCAGTGAGCGTGTTGTTCGCTGGCTGCTCAAGGAGGGGCTGCCATCGCCTCTGTTTTCTCCCGCCATGAAAATGGGCCAGACCGTGCGAGGCTTGCTGCCCGAGGCCCTTCGCAACAAAGTGCCAGCGGCGCAAAAATCTGGTGCCTGGCCCACGCGCACCCACCCGCGCAAGATGCTGCTTCTGGCCGGCTGTGTGCAACCCGCCATGGCCCCCAACATCAACCACGCTACGGCCCGGGTGCTGGACGCCTGCGGCATCCAGACCGTGATCGCCCCAGCGGCAGGCTGCTGTGGTGCGGTGAAGTTTCATCTGAATGATCAGGATGGCGGCAAGGCCCAGATGCGCGCCAATATCGATGCCTGGTGGCCACATGTCCAAGCCGGGGCGGAGGCGATTGTGATGAATGCCTCCGGCTGTGGTGTCATGGTCAAGGAATACAGCCATGCACTGGGCGACGATCCAGCCTATGCCGCCAAGGCCAAGCGTATCAGCGAGCTGACCAGGGACCTGAGTGAGCTCATGCCCGAAATTGCCGACAAACTGCGCAACAAGGTGGTCGCGCGGGCCGGCCAGATCGCGTACCACCCGCCGTGCACGCTGCAACATGGCCAGCAGCTGCGTGGCGGTGTGGAAATGTACATGGGCGAACTCGGCTTTGAGATCAAGACCTGCCGCGTCGAGCCGCACCTCTGTTGTGGCTCGGCCGGCACCTACTCGGTGCTCAACCCAAGCCTGTCAACCCAATTGCGTGACCGCAAACTAACCCATTTGCAGGAGATGGCCCCCGCGCAAATTGTCTCGGCCAATATCGGGTGCATCACCCACTTGCAAAGCGGCACCTCCCTGTCTGTAAGGCATTGGGTCGAGTTGCTGGATGAGGCGCTGCAACCGGTCACCTGAATTATTTTGTTACCTCTTAATCCCCCTCTCAACTTTAGGCGCCATAACCCAAGGAGCGACTTCATGAAATGGCTATTACCCATTAATCGACTCATTATTCTCTTTGCTTGCGCCTGGCTTGGGCTTCAAGCCGCCTTGGCCCAGGACACCATGCGCAAGGAAGGTAGCTACCTCGCCAAGAACTTCAAGTTCAGCACCGGGGAAGTGATGGATGTGCGCCTGCACTACACAACTCTGGGCGATCCGAAAAACGACGCCGTCCTGATCTTGCATGGCACCACAGGCAGCGGTGCTGGCATGCTGAACCCGAATTTCGGGGGTCAGCTGTTTGGCCCTGGCCAGCCGCTTGATGCCCAGAAGTTTTACATCATCCTGCCTGATGCCATAGGCACAGGCAAGTCGAGCAAGCCGTCCGATGGCCTGCGTGCAAAATTTCCCCGTTACAACTATGACGACATGGTCAATGGTCAACACCGCCTCCTCACCGAGCACCTGGGCGTCAAGCACCTGCGGGTCGTCATCGGTAACTCAATGGGCGGCATGCAAACATGGATGTGGGCCCAGCGTTGGCCCGGGATGATTGACATTGCCGTACCCATGGCCTCATTGCCTGTGGCGATGTCCGGGCGCAACTGGATGATGCGCCGCTTCATCTCTGATTCGATTCGCAACGACCCGGAGTGGATGGGTGGCAACTACACCCAACAACCGCGCAGCTGGCAATTTGCCAGTATTTATTACGCTATCGCAACCAATGGAGGCAATCAGGCGCTTTACAAAGCCGCACCGACCCGCGAGCAGGCCGATGCCTTGCTCAAAAAGCGTCTTACCGGGCCATTTAACGGCGACGCCAACGATCACCTTTATCAGTGGGAGTCTTCGGCTGATTACGACCCATCCAAAGACCTGGGAAACATCCGGGCACGAGTGCTGGCGATCAACTCGGCGGATGATGAGCGCAACCCACCAGAGCTTGGGGTGATGGAGCGAGAGCTTGCACGCATTCCCAACGCCCGAATGTTGTTGATTCCAGCCAGCCCTTTGACAGCAGGTCACGGCACGACAGCGCAGGCCAAATGGTGGAAGCAGGAACTTGCTGTTGAGCTTGCGTCTGCTTCGCGCCTGAACCGCTAAGGATTGTTTGAGGGCTTGCTTTTTTGACGCCCTCTCGGTCTGGGCGCTAAGTTTGATTGAGGAGGCCTTGTCTTTCTACAAACTTGGCGCTCACCCGTGCTGTTGATCGTTTCGAGCGATATCCAGCAGGTGTTCCACCTCATGTGGGTAATCGCGGCAATTGCGTTCATGCCAGCGTTTGATCAGCCACATGAATCCTGCCACGATCAGACCAAAACCGGCGATGGCGCCAAAGGCCGACAGGCCCATGCCGGTGGAAAGACTGTACAGCCCGCCCAAGCCCAGGATACAGGCCTGTTCGTTGAAGTTCTGCACTGCAATCGAGCGGCCGGCGCCCATCAGGTTGTGCCCGCGGTGCTGTAGCAGGGCGTTCATGGGTACGACCAGAAAACCGCCCAGACCACCAAGCAGCACCAAAAAGGGGGCAGCCAACCAGACGTTGTCGATAAAGTTCAGCAGGATGACCAACAAGCCCATCGCAATGCCCAGGGGCATGACACTGGTGGCGTGTTCCAGCCGCATGCGCAGGGAAGCCACCACCGCCCCAACCGCCGTACCGATGGCCACCACCCCGACCAAGGACGAGGCCTGAGTCACGCTGTAGCCCAGCGCCGCAGCCGCCCAGGCCAACACAATATAGCGAAGGTTGCCGCTTACCCCCCAGAACAGGGTGGTGGTAGCAAGCGAGATCTGGCCCAGGCGATCACGCCACAGACGGTTATTGCAACGCCAAAAATCCGGCAACAAGGACAGAGGATTCACTGGCATCGGGCGCATCTCCACACCCGTTTGCGGAATGCGTGTATTGAACCAGGCGGCCAACATGTAAACAAACACCAGGCAAAAAATCGCGGCCTCGGGGGGAGTGTCGATGCCGGTATCAATGAATGGAAAATCTAAGGAAAGCAACTCCTTGGCCACAGCCGGGCCAACCAGCTGCCCCCCAAGAAGAACCCCCAGAATGATGGATGCGATGGTCAGACCCTCAATCCAGCCATTGGCTTTGACCAGCTGTGAAGCCGGCAGCAACTCGGTGAGAATCCCGTACTTGGCGGGCGAATAGGCCGCCGCGCCCAGGCCAACCACAGCATACGCCATCAAGGGGTGCACTCCAAACAGCATCAACAAACAGCCGACCACCTTGATGGCATTGCTGATCAGCATCACCTTGCCTTTGGGCAGTGAATCCGCAAAGGCTCCTACAAAGGGGGCTAGCACCACATAGAAAAGCGCAAACATTGGCACCAGGGCTGCCTGCTGCCACTCGGGAGCGGCCGAGCTACGCAATAGCTGGACTGCGCCTACAAACAGCGCGTTGTCTGCCAGCGAGCTGAAAAACTGCGCCGACATGATCGTATAAAAGCCGCGTTTCATGTCATGAAGGCGCACCGGTCGATGATGCGCCGGTGTTAATTAAATGTCTCCCCATGCGATTGCAGGTTTATAGCATGCCAGACCATGACAAAATCTAAGTCCCAGTCCGGACCCGACAGTAAGCATGACGCGCCCCATCCAGGCCACGATTCATCTTGATGCCATTCGCAGCAACCTGCTGCGCGCGCGTCAGTTCGCCCCAGATGCCAAGGTATGGGCGGTCATCAAGGCCAACGCCTACGGCCACGGCATCGAGCGGGTTTTTGAGGCCTTGCGTGGGGCCGATGGCTTGGCGTTGCTCGACCTTGAGGAAGCCCAGCGGGTGCGCAATCTGGGCTGGCGCGGGCCCATCCTGTTGCTGGAAGGGGTGTTTGAACAACGCGAACTGGAGCTGTGCTCGCGCCTGGACCTGTGGCATGTGGTGCACTGTTCCGAGCAAATCGATATGCTGGCCGCGCATAAAACACATGTGCCGCAACGAGTTTTCCTCAAGATGAACAGCGGCATGAACCGGCTCGGCTTTCGTCCCGAGCAATATCGCACCGCTTGGATGCGCCTCAATGCCTTGCCCCAGGTAGAGGAAATTTCTCTAATGACACACTTCAGTGATGCTGACTCAACGCGTAGCATTGAGCATCAGGTCAAAGCATTCATCAGCGCAACCCAGGACTTGCCAGGTGAGCGCTCGCTGAGCAACAGCGCTGCGATATTGCGACACACTTCCCCCCGTCCCGAAGCTTTGACAAGCCTGCCCCTGCCATCGGACTGGGTACGGGCCGGCATCATGATGTACGGATCTTCGCCCGACTTTCCTGAACACAGCCCCAGCGACTGGGGGCTACTGCCCACCCTGAGCCTGTCCACCCGGCTGATTGGCACGCAGAGTCTGCTCCCAGGGGACACCGTGGGCTACGGCTCAAGTTTTACTGCCCATAAGCCCATGCGTATCGGCATTGCCGCCTGCGGCTACGCTGATGGGTACCTGCGCGCCAGCAATGCCGCGCCGGTCCTGGTGGACGGGGTGCGCACGCATACTGTGGGCAGGATCAGCATGGACCTGCTGGCCCTTGATCTCAGCGACCTGCCTAACGCCGGGGTTGGCAGTGAGGTCACCCTGTGGGGTCGCTCATCCCGGGGCGACTGCCTACCCATCGATGAAGTGGCGCAGGCGGGCAACAGCATTTCCTATGAGCTGATGTGCGGGCTGGCGGCCCGGGTGCCGGTTCGGGTGGACTGAAGGCGCCCAATGGTCTCAGCGGTTTTCCTCGCGCTGCATACGCTCGCTTTTCCAGTACACATCGTCGCCACCGTGCATGCGGTTGAGCACCCGGGCCAGCACAAACATCAGGTCGCTGAGCCGATTCAGGTACTGGCGTGGCGCCTCGCGCAACGTTTCACCCTTGCCTAAGGCTACCACGGAGCGCTCTGCCCGGCGCGCCACGGTTCGACACACATGAGCTTGGGCAGCCGCACGGCTGCCCGCCGGCAGGATGAACTCCTTGAGCCTTGGCAGCGTGGCATTGTGCGCTTCAAGCGCCTGGTCAAGTGCCAGTACCGCCTCCCCCTTGAGCAGCTCAAAGCCGGGAATAGACAACTCCCCGCCCAGATTGAAGAGCTGATGCTGAATTTCCATCAGAAGATGGCGCACCGCGTCTGGCAACTCTTCACACAACAACAGGCCAATGTGGCAATTGAGTTCGTCCACATCGCCCAGGGCGACAATCCGCAGGCTGTCCTTGGCCACGCGCTGGTTGTCGCCCAAGCTGGTGGTGCCATCATCACCGGTGCGGGTGGCAATCTGAGTCAGTCGATTTCCCATCGGTCGATCCTTGGTGGAAAATAGGGGTAATTCAGCCATTGTGCCTGTCTTGTGGAGACTTTATGAACGCCCCAGTATCTGCCACCAACCTGTTGCCCGAAATTGTCCTGCGCGAAGTTCCTGCGCGCCTGATTGATGCGCTCAAGGCCCGCTTTGGCCAGCACTGCTCCACCGCATTGGTGGTGCGTGAACAGCATGGCCGTGATGAGTCGGCCTACGGCACCGTCCCACCCCCTGCAGCGGTGGTTTTTGCCCAGAACACTGCCGACGTGGCCGATGCGGTGCGGCTTGCTGCTGAGCACAATGTGCCGGTCATCCCGTTTGGGGTTGGGTCCTCACTGGAGGGCCATTTGCTGGCCGTGCAGGGGGGGATCAGCATTGATGTCTCTCGCATGAACAAGGTGCTGACGGTTAATCCGGAGGACCTGACGGTTACCGTGCAGGCTGGCGTGACTCGCAAGCAACTCAATGAAGAGATTAAAAGCACCGGGCTGTTTTTCCCGATTGACCCCGGGGCCGATGCTTCGATTGGCGGCATGTCGGCCACCTGTGCTTCTGGCACAAATGCGGTGCGCTATGGCACCATGCGGGAAAATGTTCTGGGCCTGGAGGTCGTGACCGCCAGTGGGGAAGTCATTCGAACCGGTACCCGGGCCAAGAAGTCCTCGGCGGGCTACGACCTGACGCGCCTGATGGTGGGCTCGGAGGGAACCCTTGGGGTGATCACTGAAATCACGCTCAAGCTCTATCCTTTGCCCGAGGCAATTTCAGCCGCCACATGTACATTTCCCAGCATTGAGGCCGCCGTTCGCAGCACGATCGAAATCATTCAGCTCGGCGTACCGATTGCACGTGTCGAGCTCATCGACAGCAACGCCGTGCGAATGGTGAACGCTTATGCCAAGCTCAACTTGCGCGAAGAGCCCATGCTGTTGATGGAGTTTCATGGTTCACCGGCCAGCGTGAAGGAACAATCCGAGACAGTTCAGGAAATCACCCATGAACATGGGGGGCAGGACTTTGAATGGGCCAGCACCCCTGAAGAGCGAACCCGCTTGTGGACGGCTCGCCACAACGCCTATTTTGCTGCGCTGCAAAGCAAGCCTGGCTGTCGGGCGATGTCCACTGACACCTGTGTGCCGATCAGCCGCCTGGCTGACTGCCTGCTTGACTCCGTGGCGGAAGCCGACAACAGCGGCCTGTCCTACATGATTGTTGGCCACGTCGGCGATGGCAATTTCCACTTTTGTTACCTGGTGGATCCCAATCAACCCACCGATTACGAAACCGCAGAGCGCCTGAATCACGCCCTGGTGGGGCGCGCACTCACCATGGGCGGCACCTGTACCGGTGAGCACGGGGTGGGGCTGCACAAAATGGACTTCTTGCTTACCGAGGCCGGCTCGGGCGCGGTGGAGATGATGCGCAGCATCAAGCGGGCGCTTGATCCAAAAAACATCATGAATCCGGGCAAGATCTTCGCGCTATAGACCAACCCGCCGCAAAAAAGGGCGCGTCTGAAAACCCTATTGAGCGCCCTGGGGTTTGTGTGCCGGCCGGATGACCAGCGCGATTCCCCCCAGGATGGTGAGGGCAGACAACAGTAGGCGCCATGTGGGCGGCTCTCCCAGCAGCAACATCCCGCCAGCGGCAGTGATCACCGGAACGCTCAGCTGCAAGGTGGCGGCGGTGCTTGATCGCAAGAGCGGCAAGGCTGCGTACCAGAGGGCGTAGCCCATTCCAGAGGTGATGGCGCCGGAAGCCATGGCGTAGATGATGCCTTGGGTATTCAGCGCGGACGGCTTGAAGAAAAACAGCGCCAGCAGCAGCGCCATGGGCACCGTGCGAAGAAAGTTGCCGGCGGTCACCCGGGTAGGATCGCCAGCGCCGCGCCCGCGCAGCGAGTAGATACCCCAGGCGATGCCGGCGACAATCATCCACACAGCGCTGCCCACCGGCGGTGCCGAAAGCCCGGGCAAAAGCAAACCGATCAATCCTGAGATCGCCAAAACCAGCCCTATGGATTGAACTCCTGACAGCCGCTCCCCCTTGACCAGGCCCCAACCAATCATGCTGGCCTGGACCGCCCCGAAAAGCAGCAGCGCCCCGGTTGCTGCGGACAACTGCAGGTAGGCAAATGAGAAGGTGGCGGCATAGGTAAACAGCGCCAACGCCGATAGCCAACTGCCTTGGCCTGATGGCAACCCCAGGCGCAGTCTGACCAGCAGCCACAACACCAGCGCACCGGAACACAGGCGGATGGCCGTAAAGCTGCCGGCATCGATACCGGTATCTCGCAAGGCAGCGCGGCATAACAGGGAATTGCCGGCAAAGGCCAGCAAGGCAAGCGCGGTCAGGGCCACCAGCTGGTGTCGCTTCATGCCAACAAGCACCCCCTCGCATGGCGAGAGTCAGCGGTCAAAATTTGCATGTTTCTTTTTTTCAGCCTGGATGCCGCCCGCGCAGGCGGTCAATCAGGCCATTGAGCTCTTCTAGTGAGCCAAATTGAATGCTCAGCTCTCCCATGTCCACAATCTTGCCGGAGCGCTTGACCCGCTTCTTGAGCCGCACCTCGACTTCAGCTGTCAGCAGATCCGAAAGCTCTTCTTCAACACGGCGCAGATCTCGAGATTTTTCCTTCTTGGGTTTTTGGGTTGTCAACTGAAATTCTGCGCCCAGCTTCTTCACCAGTCGCTCTGCATCGCGTACCGACATCATTTTTGCGGTGATCTGGTTGGCGGCAGTAATTTGCGCCGCCCGCTCCAGCCCCAGTAACGCGCGGGCATGGCCCATGTCCAGGTCTCCGGCCATCAACATGGTCTGCACCGGTTCGGCCAGATTGAGCAAGCGCAGCAGGTTGGAGGCCGCACTTCGGGAGCGCCCCACAGCTTGCGCCGCCTGTTCATGGGTCAAGCCAAATTCCCTGATCAGTCGTTGAAGACCTTGCGCTTCTTCTAGCGGGTTGAGGTCCTCACGCTGAATATTTTCGATCAGCGCCATCGCCGCTGCGGCTTCGTTGGGCACATCGCGCACCAGCACCGGGACACGGTCTAAGCCCGCGAGTTTGGCCGCTCGATAGCGCCGTTCTCCGGCAATGATCTCGTGTTTGCCAGCCTGTGGGCCATCTGCCAGCCTGCGCACCAGGATAGGGCTCATGATGCCCTGCGCCTTGATGGATTCGGCCAGCTCATAAAGGGCGCCCTCATCCATGCGCGTACGGGGCTGGTACACCCCAGGCACCAGATCCGAGAGCATCAGGGTAGCCGGCTGACCGGGGTTGGCGCCTGCCTCTGCACCGCCAAGCCCTGCCTCCACTTTAGGGCCGAGCAGCGCTTCAAGACCACGCCCCAGCCCTTTTGGTTTTTTTGTCACCATGGTTTTTTCAACTTTCCTTTAATTCAACTGCATCAAACCCTGCAACAGGACCTGGCCACGGGGCCAGTCGCCCAGACCAGACTCGGCATTGATATGTCCAGCACTGCCCAGATCAATCAGTTCTGAGCGCCAGTCTTTTGCCAATGTCTCGGACAGGTCAAAACGACAGCGCGGATCATTGCGGCTGGCCACCAGTATGCTGTCAAACGGCAAGGGCTTGCGTTCAATCGGCCACCAACTGGGCAGCAGTGTGCGCGTCTGCGCTCGGGCTACGTCACCTGGCGCAACCAGCAAGGCGCCTTTGACCCGGTCAACATTTTTCGAACAGGCAGCCCAGGCCGCCACCAGGATAACGCCCAAACTGTGCGCCACCAGAACAGCGGGCTCGTCGCAGTTCAGGACGGCCTCCTCCAGCTGGATTTGCCAATCGCCCCGCAAGGGGCGCTCCCAGTCATGTTGCTGAACCCGGGTAAAGCCAAAGGCTTGTTCCCATCGGCTTTGCCAATGGCTGGGGCCGGAGTTGTGCCAGCCCGGCAGGATAAGAACATTCTCTGGTTTCATGGAACTGAGAGCAGGCAACCTTGCTGGCAGCCCCGCCTACATCCGATCGATTCGCTCGACCATTTCCTGCGCAAAGGCCTGGTAAGCCTGCGCGCCCTTGGAGGACGCATCAAACACCAGGCCAGGAAGCCCATAACTGGGCGCCTCGGCCAGCCGCACATTGCGCGGGATCACCGTATCAAAGACCTTGTCGCCAAAATGGCCCTTGAGCTGCTCGCTCACTTGCTGCTGCAGGGTAATTCGAGGGTCAAACATCACCCGCAGCAATCCGATCAGGGCCAATTCCCTGTTCAGATTCGCATGCACCTGTTTGATGGTATTGACCAAGTCAGTCAGCCCCTCCAGGGCAAAGTATTCGCACTGCATTGGAACAATCACCCCATGGGCGCTGCACAGGCCGTTGAGGGTGAGCATCGAGAGCGATGGCGGACAATCAATCAGGACAAAATCATAGTTTGCACTAACTTCTTCTATAGCCTGCTTCAGGCGGCGCTCTCTTCGCTCCACATCAACCAGCTCCACCTCGGCGCCGGCAAGCTCTCGGTTGGCGCCCACGATGTCATAGCCATAGCCGGCCTCCTGAAGCTTGTCGCTTTGGGTGCGCGCCTGGGCAATCGACGCCTCCCCCAGCAATACATCGTAGACGCTGAGTTCGAGCTGGCGCTTGTCAACGCCTGAGCCCATGGTGGCATTGCCCTGGGGGTCCAGGTCCACCATCAAAACCCGCTGGCCAATCTTGGCTAGGCCCGCCGACAGGTTGACGGTGGTGGTGGTTTTGCCGACGCCGCCTTTTTGGTTGGCAACACAAAAGATTTTGGCCATGAGGCGGAGTCCCTTATTTAGTCAATGCCAGGCGAAGCCCAAAGCCGATCAGGCACAGGCCGGCCAGTTTTTCCAGCAGCTGCCCGACCACCGGATGGGTCCGCAAGTGCTCTGCCAGGTAATAGGTCAGCAAGGTCGCCACCAGACCGTAGATAAAAGTCAGAACGGCAATGGTGAACGCCATCAAGCCAAAAGTGGTCAAGCCCTGATGCCGTGCGGGATCAACAAATAGCGGGAAGAACGCCATATAAAAAACAATCGCCTTGGGGTTGAGCAAGGTAATCATCATCGACTGACGAAAATAGTGGCCGGCTCGGATGGTTAGGATCGGGGCGGCACCGGGTTTGGCCAGCAGCATTTTGGCGCCAAGCCAAGCCAGGTAGGCGGCTCCCAGCCACTGCACGGCAGCAAAGGCATTGGGTGAGGCCAGCAACAACGCCGCAACCCCGGCGACGGCAGCCCACATCAGAACCTGGTCTCCGGCAATGATGCCAAGGGTGGCAGCCAGCCCCCCTGTCACGCCGCCTTTACCGGTAGAGGTGATCAGAGCAAGATTGCCGGGACCCGGAATCAAAAGAAAAATGATGACGGCGGCCACAAAAGCGCCGTAGTCAGCGACACCAAACATCAAAAACCCAAAATATGAAGGCCAGAGTTTAAGCCAGGAATTGCCGGCGCCTAGGAAGCCCGTGTTGCACAGTCGGCCTGGTTCGGGCCTTTGGCCAACCAGACGATGCAGCGACTCGCCGCCAGCCCGGGAACCTGAAGGTGTTCCACGTGGAACACCTTGACGTCCGCAGGTAAGGCGGCCATCTCCTCCAACGGCTCGTGCCCCTTCATTGCCAGCCAAAGCCCTTGCGGCGCCAGCGCCGAAGACGACCAGGCGGTAAAGTCTGCCAACGAGGCAAAGGCGCGAGAACTGACAACGTCATAGCCACCGCCCAGGCTTTCAACCCGAGCATGCAGGCCCTTGAGGTTGGGCAAGCGCAAGCTGATGGCCACCTGCTGGATGAATGAGGCCTTTTTGGCCACCGCGTCCACACAACTCACTTCAATATCAGGGCAACAGATGGCAATGACGACTCCGGGCAACCCGGCCCCCGAGCCCACATCCAGCAGACAAAAACCTCGCCCGGCCACTGGATTGCGACCCGACAACTGATGGCGCAGGGGGTTAATCACAGCCAGACTGTCAAGCAGGTGGTGTGTAAGCATTTCCTCTGGAGCGCGCACTGAGGTCAGGTTGTAAACCCGATTCCATTTCTGGATCAGATCCAGATAAGCCAGCAACTGGCTTTGTTGTTGGCCGGACAAAGGCAGCCCCAAGTCCCGCAAGCCGTCTTCCAACTCCCGCGCCAAATGGTCAGTTTTCATTCGCACGAAAAGACATAGGGGCGCCAGTTGGGGCTTGGCGCCAGGCAATGCGCCGCATGGCTCATGCCGAATGCCCGCTGAGCGCGTCTTCGGACCTGGCAAATCCTCTGAAGCCGCCCTTTTTAAGATGGATCAGCAACAAAGAGACGCTGGCCGGCGTAATGCCCGAAATGCGCGAGGCCTGCCCCAAGGTTTCAGGTCGATGCTTTTGCAGCTTCTGGCGCGCCTCAATGGACAGGGCACTGACCTGCATGTAGTCCAGATCGGCCGGCAATTTCAAGCCTTCATAGGTGGCCGCCCGCTCAACCTCGTCCTTTTGACGGTCAATGTAGCCTGAATACTTGGCGGCAATCTCCACCTGCTCGACGACGGCCCCGGCCAGATCACCAAGGGTTTCACGTGAAACATCGTCCACCAGATATTTCCCGCCATTGATTGACATCAGGCCAGCGTAGCTCACATCCGGCCGGCGCAAAAGATCAAACAGGCTGTATTCGCGACCAAGGCTGGTGCCCAAAACCCGCTGCGCCTCTGCGTCAGTGAGGATGCGGGGGTTCACCCAGGTGGATTTCAGCCGCTCGGTTTCACGTGAAACAGCGTCGCGCTTGCGGCAAAACGCCTGCCACCGGGCATCATCCACCAGGCCGAGCTGGCGACCAGCTTCGGTGAGTCGCATGTCGGCGTTGTCCTCGCGCAGCTGCAGACGAAATTCGGCGCGGCTGGTAAACATGCGGTAGGGCTCGGTCACCCCTTGCGTCGTCAGGTCATCCACCAAAACCCCCAAATAGGCCTGGTCGCGCCGTGGCAGCCAGGGGGCCTGAGCCCGACTCTGCAGGGCAGCATTGATACCGGCAAACAGGCCTTGCGCCGCCGCCTCCTCGTAGCCCGTGGTGCCGTTGATCTGGCCGGCAAAAAACAGGCCCTCAATTTGCCGGGTTTCAAAACTGCTTTTCAGCTCGCGTGGGTCAAAGTAATCGTATTCGATGGCATAGCCCGGCCGCAAAATATGCGCGTTTTCAAGGCCCTGCATCGACCGCACCAAGGCGTACTGCACATCAAAAGGCAGGCTGGTCGAAATGCCGTTGGGGTAATACTCATGGGTGGTCAGGCCCTCGGGCTCAAGAAAAATCTGGTGACTCTCCTTGTCGGCAAACCGGTTGATCTTGTCTTCCACGCTCGGGCAGTAGCGCGGACCCACACCTTCGATCTTGCCGGTGAACATGGGGCTGCGATCAAAACCGGCGCGGATGATCTCATGGGTGCGCTCATTGGTGTGGGTGATCCAGCAGGGCAGTTGTTGCGGATGCATGGCGGCATTGCCAACAAAGCTGAACACCGGCAACACGCCCTCATGGACACCCCCCGGCATGCCATCACCCGGCTGCTCGATGCAGCGGGAAAAGTCAATGCTGCGGCCATCGATGCGTGGGGGCGTGCCAGTTTTCAGGCGTCCCTGGGGCAACTTCAATTCTTTGAGCCGGTGTGAGAGGCTGGTTGCCGGTGGGTCTCCTGCGCGCCCGGCGGCATAGTTGTTCAGGCCGACGTGGATCTTGCCGTCCAGAAAAGTACCGGCGGTCAGGACCACGGTGCGGCCACGAAACTGGATGCCCACCTGAGTCACTGCGCCTACCACCCGGTTGCCAGACACCATCAGGTCATCCACCGCCTGCTGAAACAGCCAGAGGTTGGGCTGATTTTCCAGACGATGGCGGATGGCGGCCTTGTACAGAATACGGTCGGCTTGGGCTCGGGTGGCGCGCACCGCAGGGCCTTTGGAGCTGTTGAGAATACGAAACTGAATGCCCGCCTCATCGGTGGCCAGGGCCATGGCCCCGCCCAGCGCGTCCACCTCCTTGACCAGATGCCCTTTGCCAATGCCCCCAATTGAAGGGTTGCAGCTCATCTGTCCCAGGGTTTCGATGTTGTGCGTCAGCAGCAAGGTCTTGCAGCCCATGCGCGCAGCCGCCAACGCAGCCTCGGTACCTGCATGGCCCCCGCCAACGACAATGACATCAAATTCTTGAGGGTAAAGCATGGAATGACTTGGCCGCGAATAGCCGCAGGCCCTCTGGTTAAGTTGATCTAAAGGATCAATAGGGTGCGAATTTTAGCTGGAAGGCGATTTCTGCGGGAGACCATAGCTTTGATCAAGCCCACTCACAGAACGAGAGTGTTATGCTGGCATCGCAATGTCAGTGACTACAAGCTCCGAACTCTCCTACCTGTCGATTAATCAGGCAGGGCCCTGGGGCAACTTTGTCCAGCAGCTTGAGCGGGTCAAGCCGCACTTGCCTGATCTGGAGCCCTGGTTTGCCTCGCTCGAACGCCCTGAGCGGAGCCTGATCGTCGATGTGCCTGTGCGTATGGACAACGGGAACACAGTTCATTTTGAAGCTTATCGGGTGCTGCATAACACCGCCCGAGGGCCAGGAAAAGGCGGGGTTCGCTACCACCCCTCTGTCAACCTGCCTGAGGTGATGGCCTTAGCCGCTTGGATGTCCGTCAAAAATGCCACCCTCAATTTGCCTTTTGGGGGCGCCAAAGGGGGGGTGCGGGTTGATCCACACATGCTTTCACATGGCGAACTCGAGCGGCTTACCCGGCGCTATACCCAAGAAATTGCACCGATGATCGGCCCCGATACAGACATCCCCGCGCCGGATGTGGGCACTAACCAACAGGTCATGGCGTGGATGGCGGACAGCTATGGAAGACAAACCGGGCTGGCCGTCAACGGGGTCGTTACCGGCAAGCCCGTCGAATTAGGCGGCTCGCTGGGCCGCCAGGAGGCCACCGGCCGTGGCGTGTTCACAGTCGGCCAGCTGGCCCTGGCGCAGCTGAAAATGCGACTGCCTGGCGCTCGCGTGGCCGTACAGGGTTTGGGCAATGTAGGCAGTGTTGCAGCCAGGCTGTTTTCTCAAGCAGGCGCCAAAGTGGTTGCAGTTCAGGACCGCTCGGGCGCGATTTTTTCAGAGGGCGGCCTCGATATCGATGCCTTGCTGGAGCGCAAAAAAAACGCGCGTCAAAGTCTTGCGGATCTGGCAGGCACCCAAACCCTAACAACGGAGGCCTTCTGGGAGGTGGATTGCGACATCCTGATTCCGGCAGCGCTTGAGGGTCAATTGACCGAGCACAACGCATCACGGGTAAAAGCCCGGCTAATTCTGGAGGGCGCCAACGGCCCAACCACCCCACAAGCCGATGACATTTTCCAAGAGCGAGGGGTGTTGGTTGTGCCCGATGTCCTGGCCAATGCTGGCGGCGTTACGGTCAGCTATTTCGAATGGGTTCAGAACAAGGCAAGCTATTACTGGAGTGAACAGGAAGTAAATGAACGGCTGGGCCAGCACATGGCTCAGGCATTTGCCGCGGTCTGGCAACTTGCGCACGAAAAAGGCGTCAGTCTGCGCACCGCTGCCTATCTCATTGGCTGCTCAAGAATTTTGCGGGCCAGCGAGCTTCGCGGCCTTTAGTTATCAGGGTCGGGTTGTACTCAAAACGGATAGTAACGCCGCGCCGTCTGCATGGTGATCCAGCGCAATTCGGTAAATTCGTTAACGCCCGCCCTGCCAAGCCTTGAAGACTGTACTTTCTCGCAAACAGCAAAGTCATTGGGGTAGCCCTTGCACCCGTTGATTAAAAGCGCAACGACTTTCAGTTGCCACGTTTTTTTGCAGCAGCTTGTCGCCGGCCCTCAAGCTTGCGGATTTGATCCATTAATTTCACATCCGGGTCCTTCCAGTTGGCGCCCGCTGCATTGGCCATCCAGGCCGTAGCTCGTGCAAACTCCTCCAGCTGCAATTCAGCGCGCCCGCCCTTGGCCGGCATGCCACGAACGCCGATCCAGCCATCAACTGTGAGCGGGACCTGCCCCTCCTTGATCAGTTTGGCCCAGGCTTTCTTATCACCAAAGCGGGGGGCATTGGCAACGCCATTGCCATGACAGGCCATGCACGTCTCTTGATACACCAGCTCCCCAGCTTTAAGCGCCGCTCCGGTCTGCGCCAACGCGGCCGCCGGTAGCAGACTACAAACCAGACTGATACAAGCCTTTGCATGTAATGGGTTCATGATGGTTCAATTCTCCTATGATTAAGGCTAAAAAATTCGGGCCGGCGTCCAACGAAGCCCTAGGGACATCCACCGACTATCGCTTTCGCCGCCAGACTGACGCCCCAAAGTGGCATCGATTTGCAACAGGTTTGGCAGCCAAAACCAGCGCAGGCCGATCTGCCACCAGGGCCGGTTCAGCTCGTCACCAAAAGCCTCTGCCATCCATGACAGCCGAGGGGTGATGAGCTGGGACTCCAGCCCCAACCCCCAGGTCAGCCGCTGGACCCCAGTACCCTTATCACGTAGCCAGCCCAGGTTGGCGTGTACCAAGGCGCGATCGTCGCGAAGTGACACCGTGATCGGCAGATAAGCATACGTATTGCCTTGACGAAGGGCATCCGCCGGTGTGGCGGTCAGGCGCATCTCGCCAACAGCCAGGCCCACGCCCCAGTCGTTGGTTGAAAGCGGTCTGAATAGGGTCTTGACTTGCAGGACCGAATCCGAGGTGCGCTCGCCCTCAGCGACCCAGGTCTGTCCGCCCCCCAATGTGACTTCAAGATTGCCAGTCGGGTTGCAGGCCGGCAAGGCCCAGAACTCATGGCTTTCTGCAAGCCAGCGACCCCAGCTTTCCAATTGACAACTGCCCGCCGTGGCCAGGCGCGCATCATCCGTGATAAACGGGCGCGCCGCCCAAGCTGAAGTGCCAAGCCACAACCCCATCACCAAAATCAAGAACTGTTTTATCAAATTGAAGCCTCGAGAGCGCCAGTAGGCCACGCCACGCTTGCAGTCACACCAACACCTTGGGGCCCCGGCCCCAACTCAAAATCCGCGTGCATCACCTGCGCAAACTTGGCGACAATCGCCAGACCCAAGCCGGCCCCATGTCCCACCCTTTGTGAATCAATTCCACGCGCGCCCCTTTGTCGCATAAGCTGATACTGCTCTTTGGTCATCCCCGGGCCGTTATCTGTCACCGACAGCTTGACCACGCCCTCCTGAAGAAACAGCCCAGCCGTCACCAGGCTGGCTCCCTCAGTGGCTCGTCCATAGCGCAGGGCGTTGTCGATCAGATTACCCAATATGCCTTCGATCAAGGACACATTACCGCGCACAGTCACCGGACATTCCAGCCCCTGGACCCCCAGGTCAACGCCAGTGGCATCGGCTTGCGGCAAGTAACGAAGCACCACTTCGCGCACCAGCTCATCGAGCCTTACAGCCCCAACGTGGATCGCACTGTCCTCCTCTTCGGCAAAAGCCAGCGCCAACAATTGCTCAATCATGCGGCTGGCGCGCGCCTCACTGGTCACAATGCGGCTCAATTGTTCCCGCCACACGTTGGGGTCTGAATGGTTCAATCCGTAACTTGCCAACGCCCTGATACCCGCCAGGGGTGTGCGCAACTCATGCGCCACATTGCCTGAGAGCTCACGCTGCGCCCTCATTCCCTTGTCCACCCTGGCCAACAAGGCGTTAACTGCGTCCGCAAGGCGGTCCAGGTCAGAAGATCGGGCCCCAACCGGCACCGGTGTCAGGTCCAGTGCGTCTCTCTGCTCAAGAGATTGTTCCAACTCGGCCAGGGGTCGCATTTCCTTTCCGATGGCGCGGCGCAACCAAAACGCCAGCCAGACCAACAACAACAATTGGGGCACCACTGAATAAACCAGAACGCTTTTCAACAAGGCCTCCCGGCTGCCTGTCGTCTGGGCTATCGTGATCAGTAACCCCTCTGTCTCTTCTTGGGCCAAGGTGACGCTCTGCATGCGCCGGCCCTGATAAACCACCTGTTCAAAACGGACTCGTTCCGGTTTTGTCGGCGCGAGCGACGGCAAGCCCGGGTGCCCGGCCAGAACGGAGCCATCCGCCAGGCGCACCACAAAAAAAATGTTCTCGCTCTGATCAAACAGCAACGACCCCATTTCCTTATTGGACAGCTCCAGCGACAGCTCGCCGCCTTCGCGCCTTACCCGCGAGGCCAGTGCAAAAGCATCATCAAGCAGCGCCCGGTCAAAGGCTTTTTGCGCATAGAAGTAGGCCACCCCAACCGTCACGCCAGTGCCCAGCAACCAAGTCAGCGCCAACGGCCACAGCACATGCTGCACCACCCGCGCGCGCAGCGAAGGCTTGGATCGTATGCGAGCCGGGCGCGTTGCTGAGTTCACGCCTCCTCCTGCGCCACGGCCTCGACCACATAGCCCAGCCCGCGAAGAGTGCGAATGCCCACCCCGCTGCCCCCCAGCTTGCGACGCAGGCGGGAAATGAAGGCTTCTAGCGCGTTATCGGCCAAGGCTTCCTCGAAATCAGATAGTTTGTCTGACAGCGCGCGTTTACTGACAACGCGCCCCGGAGGAGACACCAACTCCCACAGCACCTCAAACTCACGGGCGGGCAGGTCGAGCATCGCACCATCTATGGCAAAACGGCGCAGACGGCGATCCAGCGTCAGTCGCCCGATTTCCATCACATCCTCGGTGTCCATTTTGCGGCGGTTCAGCGCCCGCAAGCGAGCCTCCACCTCGGCCAGCTCAAAGGGCTTGCCTAGATAGTCATCGGCCCCGGCATCCAGGCCCGCAATTCTCTCTTGCGTTCGATTACGTGCTGTCAGCACCAAGACGGGCGTTCGATCACCACGGGCGCGGGCCGATCGCAACAAATCCAGCCCATTGCCCATTGGCGAGGAAGGGACTTGTGCTTGCGGCAAGTTAAGGTCCAGGAGAACCGCATCAAACGGCTGAACCCGCCAGTAATGATCTGCCTCCTGCAAGGACATCGCCGCGTCCACCCGATGGCCGGCCTCACGCAGGCTGCGAGCCATGACATCGGACAGCACCAAATCGTCTTCAACCAACAAGATTCGCATTGGGCAAAGTGCTAAAAAAGTGCGCGATGTAAGTAAAAACACCCATAAATTTGGTCAGTCTGTCGTCAGCTACTGCCAATGACAATGCCGCCATGAGCATACGACAGATCCTATGTGTTGCCGGCCTTGTGCTAACGGTTTTACCAACCTGGTCCCAAACATCCAGCCCAGCAAACCCGCTAAGTTTGTCCCAAGCCCTGCAAGCCGCGCGTGACAACCTGGAGGTGGCCATGGCCCGCCAAGCCGTTGCCAGCGCCCGGGCTGACATTGTCAGCGCCGACCGCGCGCCTTTTCCCGCCCTTTCTGCTGGCATCAGCGGCTGGGATTTGCAAAACGGGAACGGGGATGGCAATGTGCTGACCGAAAAGCGCCTGGACAAGGCCATCGGACTGGACTGGACCTGGGAGCGCGGCAACAAGCGCGCCCTTCGTACCCAGGGCGCAAAACGCACCGCTGAGGCAGCCCAGGCCGATCTGGACGAGGCCCGAACGCAACAGCAACTTGCGGCATTGAGCAGCTTCTTTGACCTGTTGGGAGCCCAGGAAAGAAGCGCCGAGGTCGCTCAGATTGAACACAGCGCCACCAGCCTTGCCCGTAGCGCGACCACGCGCCTGAACGCCGGTGATCTATCCGCCCAGGATGTTGCACGGATCGAGATTGAGGCCCGTCGCGCTGCATCGGATCTACAACAAGCCGAACTGGAGCGCCAGCGCCAGGCCTTGTCCTTATGGCAAGTGACGGGGATCGGTTTAGCCCCTGAGCAGCTGATAGCCAGCAACGATTGGCCATTGCTTGATACGCCGCCGCTCTCGACCCCAGTTCACGAGAGCCTGGTCGATACAAGGCCCGACGTCTTGGCCGCTCGTGCTCGACTGCAGGCGGCGCAGTCAGCGCTCGAGTTTGCGAATGCGCAAAAGAGCGCCGATGTAACCTGGGGCGCGAGTTACGACCATCTGCCTGGCACGTCGACGGCGTTGTTGGCCCTTCGAATGTCTATGCCATTGCAAACCAGTTACAGGTTTGAAGGTGAAATTGCGCGGGCTGCAGCCCAGCTGACCCAGGCTGAACAATTGCTGGAAAAAACCCGGCGGCTGGCCAAGCTGGAGCTTCAGCGGCTTCAGCGCGAAGTGCAGACCGCCGCAATGCGGGCCAAAAGCTATCAGCAAGATATCTTGCCACGTGCCCGGTTGGTCTCTGCCGGTGCTGAGCTGGCCTACAACAAGGGGGCTATTGGTCTGACGGACCTGCTGGATGCAAGACGAACCCTGCGCGCCACCTTGCTGGATGCTCTTGCGGCTCGAACCGATTACGCCAAGGCCATCGGCGCCTGGCAATTGCGAACCCAAACCGCCGGCCCACAACAAGCCTTCGCCAAACAACCTTGACACAAGGTGCGATCCCTCAACCCGCTTAGCTGCTATGCCTCTACGTATCCCATCCCCCTCCAGTGTATTAATCGCCAGCCTTGTGCTGATTGCAGGATGCAATGAAGCCCCGACTCAACAGGCTGCCCCTGCGGCACCGATTGTGCAAAGCGAGAAATTGCGTTTTGTTGCCGATCACCCCCATCTCAAGCTCTTGCCGGTCCAGGGCGTCAAAGCCGCCACGGCAATCTCCGTAGAACTGCCCGCCAAACTGGTATGGAATGAGGACCGGACACAACGACTGTATCCGCCCTTTGCTGGTCGCGTCATGTCCATCCGGGCCGATGTTGGGCAAAAAGTGTCGCCTGGCACAACCCTCGCGCTTCTGGCCTCGCCAGACTTTGGCCAGGCCCAGAGCGACACCGCCAAGGCTGAGGCGGACGTGGCCCTGGCTCAAAAAACCTTGCGACGCCAAAGCGAGTTGCTGGAAGCGGGCATTGTGGCGCGTAAAGATTTCGAACTTGCGCAGGCTGAGTCACAACGCGCTCAGGCCGAGCTTGAGAGGGCCAGAGCACGCACCCGCCTGTATGGCAGCAACAGCAGCAGCATCAATCAACAGCTTGCATTGAGCAGCAGTATCAATGGCGTGGTTGTTGAACGTAATCTCAATCCCGGCCAGGAATTACGGCCTGACCAGTCAGGTCCCGGGATACCGGCCGCCTTTGTCGTCAGCGACCCTGGCTCCCTATGGGTTCAGATCGACGCGCGCGAATCTGAGTTAGGCGTATTGCAGCCGGGAACACCCTTCGAGCTGCAAGTGGCAGCCTTGCAAGGCCAGCGGTTTTTCGGCAAGGTCATTGCGGCCTCAGATTTTATTGACCCCCTGACACGAACGGTCAAGTACAGGGGTTTGATCGACAACCGCGAGCGTTTGCTCAAAGCAGAAATGCTGGCCACCGCAAAAGTCGAGCGGCCCTTCAAAGAGGGGGCGTTGTCCATACCCGCCTCAGCTTTGTTCTTCGAGGATGCCAGCCATCAGGTGTTTGTCCGGGTCGGGCCCGGTGAGTTTGAGCGGCGAAAAGTTTCCCTGATCCATGAGGGCAGCCAGGAGGTTATCGTCGGTTCGGGGCTTCAGCCCGGTGATCAGGTTGTAACAAACAACGTGCTTTTGCTGGCTCGTCAATTTCGCCCTTTTGATGTCAAGACCCCAAATCCTGCAGAGACCGGCGTGGGGACGGCTAAATGAAGCGACTGATCCAGTACTCCCTGCACCAGCCCTTGTTCATCGTGCTGGGCACTTTGTTGTTTGTCATGAGCGGGGTTATTGCTTTCAAGAACCTGTCGGTGGAGGCATTTCCTGATGTCACTGACACCCAGGTTACTGTGATCGCGCTATACCCCGGCCGGGCGGCGGAAGAGGTGGAGAAACAGGTCACCCTGCCCATTGAAACGGCCTTGTCTGGGCTGCCCAATTCAATTCGCCTTTTTTCGCACACGCAATTCGGCCTTTCCTTCAATGTCATTACCTATGATGATGCTGCCAACGTCAACCTGGTTCGCCAGCAGGTAAATGAGCGACTCCGGTCCGTTGACCTTCCTGAGGGCGTCATTGCCAACATCGCACCCAGCGCCACCCCGGTTGGCGAAGTGCTTAGGTACCGGCTACGCGGTGACGGACTGTCAACCACTGATTTGCGCAGTATCGAGGACTGGGTGGTAGAGCGTGCCTTGCGCAAGGTGCCGGGTGTTGCTGATGTCGTTGCAATGGGTGGGTTTATCAAGCAATATGAGGTTCAGCCCGATCTCGATCGACTGCGCGCCCTCAAGTTGACCTTCCAGCAACTGCTGGATGCCCTGGGCCGGGGAAACTCCAACGCGGGGGGGAGCTATGTGGCCCAGGGTGCACAACAGTACGCCATTCGAGGCATTGGTCTGCTTCGATCAGCCGACGACATCGGCAGCATTGTTGTCGCAGCTTATGGCGGCACACCCGTTCTGGTCAGGGACATTGCCCGGGTGACCATCGGTTCGGTACCTCGCTTGGGCACGGTGGGCCAGGACCTGGACGATGACATCGTCCAGGGAATTGTGGTCATGCGCCGCGGCGAAAACCCCAGCAAGGTACTCAAAGGGGTCAAAGAAAAAATTGACGAACTCAACACGGGCGGACTTCCCAAAGGCGTTCAGATCGTTCCGTTCTATGACCGCACCTGGTTGATGAGCAAGACCCTGTCCACTGTTTTTCGAAATCTGGTGGAGGGAGCGCTCTTGGTTTCGTTGGTGCTTTACCTGTTCTTGTCAAATTTGCGTGCCAGCCTGGCTGTCGTGGTCGTCATTCCTCTATCCCTGATGGCCACTTTTCTTGGCCTGACTTTTATGGGCATACCCGCCAACCTGCTGAGCCTAGGGGCGATGGACTTTGGAATCATCGTGGACGGGGCGGTGATCGTGATTGAAAACATCATGCACAGGCTCCAAAAGGAGCGTGAAGACATGTCCGAGAGTGAGCGACGGCAAAGCATTATTGATGCCGCCAGTGAAGTTGGCCGTCCCACCTTGTTTTCCATGCTGATCATCATTGCGGCCCACATTCCCATTTTCGCGCTGCAGCGTCACGAAGGCCGAATTTTTCAACCGATGGCCCTGTCCGTCACCTCGGCTCTGATTGGCTCTCTTATCTTCTCCCTCACCCTGGTTCCGCTTCTGGCCTATTGGATGCTTAGGCGCAAATTGCCCCACGGTGACAATCGCATCGTGACGGCGGCGAAAAATCTGTATGCGCCGGTTCTTGATTGGGCGTTTTCGCATCGTCGCAAAGTGGTCGGCGTTGCGCTGGCTTGTTTTGTAGGTGCCATGGGTATTGCCTCCCGGCTGGGTTCCGAGTTTCTGCCGGAGCTCAATGAGGGATCAATTTGGGTGAATCTGCGTCTGCCCTCCAGCGTGGCCAACGATGAGGCCGCACGGATGCTGCGCAGTGCGCGTCAGGCCCTTCTCGCTATTCCGGAAGTACGCACCACGATTTCGAAAGCTGGCCAGCCGGAAGATGGGACCGACCCAAAAACCATCAGCATGGCAGAGGTATACGTGGATGTACGGCCGCAAGAGCAATGGCGTCAAGGGATGACCAAGGAAAAGCTGACGGATGAAATGGATCGCGCAGTCAGCGCAATTCCGGGTCTGTTGCCGTCTTTTTCCATGCCTATTCGCGACAATGTTCTTGAGTCCATCTCTCAGATTGACGGTCAAATCGTGATCAAGGTGGCAGGTGATGACCTGATTGAACTACGACGAATTGCTGATGAAATTGAACGAGAGGTAAGACAGGTGGCCGGCGTCTACCGGGCCGAAATTGATCGAGCCGGAAATTTGCCGCAATTGGTAATTGACATTGATCGACAGCGTGCGGCACGCCTTGGGCTCAATGTCGGCGATGTCCAGGATGTGATTGAGGCAGCCCTGGCGGGAAAAGCCGCCACCATGCTGTGGGAGGGCGAACGCAAATTTGCCGTGACCGTTCGACTCCCCGAGAAAGAGCGTTCAATTGATAAGCTTGCCAGCACAACCATTCCCAGGCCAGATGGGGGGTACACCACCCTGGGCGCAGTGGCCGACATCCGCCAAAGCAGCGGCGCGATGAATATTGCACGGGAGGCAGGTCGACGCACCATGGCCGTCGGCATCTTTATCCGCGACCGGGATATGGGCTCAGTAGTGGCTGACATGAAAGCTCGTGTGAACCAAAATGTACGTATTCCTGGCAACTACCAGATCAGTTGGTCTGGCGAGTTTGAAAACCAGGAGCGCGCCATGCAACGCCTGGCTGTGGTGGTGCCCATTTCCCTGCTGTTGATTTTTGTGCTGCTATTTGACGCGTTTGGGTCCTTCAAGAAGGCCGTGCTGATCCTGATCAACGTGCCGCTTGCGCTAATCGGTGGCTTTGTTGCCCTGTGGTTGTTCTCGATTCCCTTATCAGTATCGGCGGCCATCGGCTTCATAGCGCTTTCCGGGCAAGCGGTACTCAATGGCGTGGTCATGCTGTCGGTTTTTCAGCAGTTGCGCAATGCCGGCCACAACGTGCTGGAGGCCGTCAAGCTCGGCTCGATGCAGCGACTTCGAACCGTATTGATGACCGCCATGCTGGCTGCACTGGGCCTATTGCCCATGGCCCTGTCGCACGACATCGGAGCGGAAACTCAGCGGCCGCTGGCCATCGTGGTGATTGGGGGGCTTGTTACCGCCACCTTGCTGACGCTGGTGGTGTTGCCTGTTCTGTACGTGATGTGGTTTTCCAATCAGCACCATCCCGAGGAAACGGCGCCAACCCACTGAGCCCCGGCATGACCGACCGATCGGGGGGAATGTCCGCGGCAAGCCGGCGTCAGGATGGTTTGATGCCTCGCAGCCGGCGAGTTAGGGACGCCAGCGCCGCAGCAACAGGGCGTTGCTCATCACGCTGACCGAGCTCAGCGCCATCGCTGCGCCAGCCAACACAGGGCTGAGCAGGCCCAGCGCAGCCAGCGGAATGCCCGCCACGTTATAGACAAAGGCCCAAAACAGGTTTTGCCGAATCTTGGCCACCGTGCGTCTTGATATCGACAGGGCTGCCGCCACCAGCTTCAGGTCGCCACGCATCAGCGTGATGCCGGCAGCATGCATGGCCACATCGGTTCCGCTGCCCATGGCGATACCCACATCAGCAGCAGCCAGCGCGGGGGCGTCATTGATGCCATCGCCCACCATGGCAACCACATGGCCGTCGTCTTTAAGCGACTTGATGCGGTCAGCCTTATCGCCAGGCAACACATTGGCAATGACCTCGTTGTCCTGGGTGCTCAGACCAAGCCGTCGTGCCATCGTCTGTGCCGCCGAAATATTGTCACCTGAGAGCATGACCAGCCTCAGCCCCTGCTCACGCAATGCTGCCAAGACCTGCTTTGCTTCCGGCTTGGGCTCATCGCCAAAAGCCATCAAGGCACAAGGTTGCCACCCCTGCTCTGTCAGGCGGGCCAAGTAAGACAGGGTGGCCCCCTGGGTCTGCCAATGCGCCGCGCGGGTCTGCAAGTCAGCCTGCCGAAGACCCATTTCTTCCATCCAGCGCACGCTTGCAATGCGATACGACTGGCCTAGCACCAACCCCTGCGTACCACGCCCAGGCTCGGCCCGCATGTCCGTCGGCACAACAAGGGGAATCTGATGTTCATTGGCATACGCCATCATGGCGCGGGACAGCGGATGATCGCTGCCGCTCTGCAGACTGGCCGCCACAGTGAGCAAGGCGGTGGCCTCTTCAGCGGGGGCAACCTCAAACGACAGTAGCCGTGGCTTGCCCTGAGTCAGGGTGCCTGTTTTATCAAAGGCCACCAGATCAACCCGATGGGCCAACTCCAACGCCAACGCATCCTTGATCAGAATGCCATGCCGGGCTGCCACCCCGGTGCCGGCCATGATGGCCGTTGGGGTGGCCAATCCCAACGCACAGGGGCAGGCAATCACCAGCACGGCCACCGCTCGAATCACCGCAGTTTCGGTATCTTCACCCACCCACAACCAGCCGGTCAGGGTGACCAGGGCGATCAGCAAAACCACCGGCACAAAGACCGCCGCCACCTGATCCACCAGTCGCTGAATGGGCGCCTTGGCAGCCTGGGCGTCCTCGACCAGACGGATGATGTGGGCCAGCACGGTTTCGCTGCCAACGGCCGTGACTTGCATCACCACCCGACCCTCGCCGTTGATAGAACCCCCGCTGAGGGCGTCTCCCGTCTTCTTGCTCACCGGCATGGGCTCACCGGTCAGCATGGATTCATCTACCTGCGTCAGCCCCTCATGCAGGGTCCCGTCCACGGGGAAACGCTCGCCGGGCCGCACCACCAGCCGATCGCCCACCAACACCTCGGCCAGGGGCACATCCACTTCACCCTCAGAACCCATCAAGTGCGCCTGCTCTGGTCGCAAGGCATGCAAAGCCCGGATGGCCTCCGTGGTTTGCCGCTTGGCGCGGCCCTCCAGCCACTTGCCCAGCAAGACCAGGGTCACCACAACCGCCGAAGCTTCAAAGTACAGATGGGGTGCTTGGTCCTGTCCGGCAAACAGCCACAACCAGACTGACAAGGCCCAGCCGGAAGTGGTACCTAGCGCCACCAACAAGTCCATATTGCCGGTAAGCGCCTTGAGGGCGTGCCAGCCGGCCCGGTAGAACCGCGCCCCCAGTATGAACTGTACGGGCGTTGCCAAAGTGAACTGCAGCCAGGGCGGCAACATCCAATGCCGGCCGGTCAAATCTGCCAGCATGGGCGCCAGCAGCGGCAATGACAGCAACAGGCCTATTGCCACGGGCGCAAAACCGCTCCAGGGCGAGTTGTTCTGGCTGCTTTGAAGGGCATCGGCGGCACGCGGCTCATAGCCGGCCTCTCGCACTGCCCGGCGGACCAAGGCCTCCATTTGCTGGCCGGGAAGAAACTGTACGCGGGCCGATTCGGTGGCCAGATTGACCCTTGCATCCGAAACGCCCGGCACTTTTTTCAGAGCGCGCTCCACCCGAACCACACAAGAGGCGCAGGTCATGCCCCCAATGCCAATATCCAATTCTTCAGTAGTTCTGTCGGGTACCATGGCATGATTGTGCTACCAAGCGCACAATCCTACATCTGGCATGTTTGGAAACTTAGGAGTCGGCGCATGAAGCAAACCTTTGAAGTAAGTGGCATGACCTGCGGTCACTGCGAAAAAGCCGTCATTCGAGCCATCAAAGGCCTTGATCCGCAAGCCGAGGTGGCGATCGACCGTAGCCAAAACAAAGTGGAGGTTGATTCCGAGCAACCACGCGACGCCTTGTCCAAGGTCATTGCCGAAGAGGGTTACGCTGTTGCGGCTTGAGTAAGCTTTTTGCTGATAGGAGAATAGGGATGATTAAAAATGTAGGCGGCGCGGACCGCGTCATCAGAATTGTGGCCGGCCTGGTGCTGATCGGCCTGGCTGCTAGTGGTACGGTTGGCTGGTGGGGTTGGTTGGGTCTGGTTCCACTGGCTACGGGGCTGGCGGGTTGGTGCCCGCCGTATTCCCTGTTTGGCATCAATACCTGCGCGACCAAGACCCCCGAATAAATCCTTCTCTCGGGTGGACTTGACCCCCCGCGCCAGCCATGAATACAACCCCGTTAATCAGCCGGCCTCGCGCCGTAGAGCGCCTGGTGGTCGGGCAGGCCACTTCCGATGGCGCAGGCGTCAAGCTAACCCGCGTTCTCACTCACGATCTGCAGCAGCGACTCGATCCCTTTTTGATGCTCGACCACTTTGCCAGCGACGATCCGGATGACTACATCGCTGGCTTTCCGGACCATCCTCACCGCGGCTTTGAAACCGTGACCTACATGGTCGCGGGTCGCATGCGACATCGCGACAGCGCCGGGCACGAAGGGTTGCTGCAAAACGGTGGCGTGCAATGGATGACGGCCGGCCGGGGCCTGATTCACAGCGAAATGCCTGAGCAGGAAGCGGGCGTGATGGAGGGGTTTCAGCTCTGGCTGAATCTGCCTGGCCGCGACAAGATGTGCCCTCCCTGGTACCGCGACATCCAAAGCGCCGAGATTCCCGAATACACCCTGGACAGCGGTGTCTTGGTCAGGGTTATCAGCGGCGAAAGTCACGGCGTTCGTGGCGCTGTGGCCCGGCCCGAACAAGAGTTCCCTACGGAGCCTTTGTATCTGGATATTCTTTTACCGGCCGACAGCGAGTTTTCGCAAAGCCTGCCCACCGGACATCACGCCTTTCTCTATGTCTACCGGGGCGTTGTTGAAGTTGCCGGCGCGGATGGCACGACCCAGGTTCCCAGCCAGCGTATGGCCATCCTGGCCAACGGGGGCGATGGGGTTCAATTGCGCGCGGCCGATGGCGCCACTCGCGTACTGCTGATCGCCGGCAAGCCTCTCAAGGAGCCGATTGCGCAATATGGTCCGTTTGTGATGAACACCCGAGAAGAATTGATGACAGCGGTTCATGATTACCAGAATGGGCGCCTGGCCTGACCGAAGATTAGAACCAGGCGATGGGCTTGATGCCGATCAGCCAGCCATGCAGGACCGCGGCGAACCCCCACCAAGCCAGTAGCCCCAAGGCCAAGGCGAGTAAGGTGAGTCCTGTTGCCGCCGGCGCTGTAGGCGCATGTTCCTTCATCTCTCGCCGCCTGAGGTAACGAAACGCCCAAACGGACCAGGCCAGCACAGTCCCAAACAATAAGACGTGGGCCAGCATGCCGTTGAGCAACAAGTGACCTAATGCCCAGCTTTTGACAGCCAGTACAAACGGGAACTTAAGTTTCGCCTTCAGATGATTGGCCGGAACCACCGCCGCAGCCAGCAAGACAAAACTGAATGCGGTCAGCGCAAACGCAAGGTGTTTTAGGGCGCCGACTGGTTGCCACAGGGGCATGGGCTGCTCCCGCGCCAAAGCAAACCCCCACACCACCAGAAACAGGCCCACCGCCGTCAACACCGCGATGAGCACATGCCAGAGAAGGCGCCCACCTGTTGATTGCCAACGGCTCGCGGATATCAACCCCATGATGCGCATTGTTTGAATGCCCAGCAGCAGCAGCAAGCCCAGCAACATACGCCACATCGTCAACCCCCTTGCCAGATGTTCATCTCCACGCCAACCCAAAAAATAAGGCGGGAAGCATTTGCCTTCTGCCCCTTCTCGCCTATTTTCGTCGACAAGAGAATCATGAAACACTTTTTTGGTCACCCCATTAGAATAGATCGCCTGATCCATAAATTTTTCCAATACCGTCTGGCTTTTCTAATTTCAAAGTAACAACCCCATGAACAATCCGTACAACATTCTCATTCTTGGCGCTTCCTATGGCTCCTTGCTCGCCAGCAAGTTGCTGATGGCGGGCCACAGCGCCACCCTGGTCTGCCTCCCGGCCGAAGCAGACTTGATCAACAAGGAAGGCTTTAGGGTACGGATGCCGATCAAGGGGCGCGAGGGTCTGGTGGAAATCGATACTCGCAAATTACCGGGCAAGGTGCGGGGCGCTGGCCCGGCCGATGTCAATCCGGCGGATTTCGACCTGATTGGCCTGGCCATGCAGGAGCCACAATACCGAAGCCCCGGTGTCAGGGAGTTGCTGGAGGCGATTGCGAAATCAAAAAAACCGTGCATGTCGATCATGAACATGCCCCCGCTGCCCTATCTGGCCCGCCTGCCTGGGGTCGATTTGCAAGCCTGTCGCAACGCTTTCACCGACCCTGGTGTGTGGGATAGTTTTGATCCAAAGTGCATGACCCTGTGCAGCCCGGATCCCCAGGCCTTCAGGCCGCCGGAAGAGCCGGTGAATGTGCTGCAGGTTCGCCTGCCGACCAACTTCAAGGCCGCGCGCTTTGACTCGGAGGCGCACACGGCCATATTGCGCCAGTTGCAGTCTGACATTGAAGCCGCTCGGCTGGAGGTGAACGGTGAGCGGCTGGAGCTGCCGGTCAAACTCAAGGTTCATGACTCTGTGTTCGTCCCACTGGCCAAGTGGAGCATGCTGCTGGCGGGCAACTACCGGTGCGTCACAGCGGAGGGTATTCGACCCATCAAGGAGGCCGTCCACTCCGATCTGGCAGCCGCTGGCGCTGTCTATAACTGGGTAAGCGATCTCTGTGTGAAGTTGGGTGCTCATCCCAGCGACATGGTGCCGTTTGAAAAATATGCCGCCGCTGCACAGGGGCTGGGCAGCCCCTCCTCTGCAGCGCGCGCCCTGTACGGTGGCGCCCCCAATATTGAGCGTGTGGACCGACTGGTCCAGTCCATCGCAGCCCAGCACGGTCTGCGCCACCCGGTGGTGGATGAAACGGTCAGGCTGGTGGATGCTCAGCTGGAACTGAATCGCCAGAAAAAATAATTCTCCGGCCCCTTCCCTAGTTACTGCTGTAGCTGCAGGGGCATTGTGAGGGAATAAAAACCGTTGAAAAAACAATAGCTCACAATGGGTCTGTTCGCAGAGGCGAGGCCGCTCTTGGCTTCACCCGACTTGAAATAAGCAACACCCCAAAACGGGCGGGTGGGCGTCAATTTTCCTGGGGAAGTGCCAACCAGACTTCATTTCGCCGCAGGAACCACGGTGTAAAGGGAGCGTTGTAGCGTGAAAGAATGGGCTCGCCCGACCAGGTAACCCCGGCGCTGCGCATAATGGCCTGAAGCTTATTTATGTGCTCCTCATCATTGGCCTGCGTCCAACGGCCCGAATAACGAATCGCAGCCACCGAATGAGCCGGCACTTGTCGTACCTGGACGCGAGGGTCAAGCGGTTCGGGGGCCGTTTCCAGGGTGACGTCTCGCGGCAGCACAAACTGCACCACGAATCTCCCCCCCTTGGCCGTCTGCGTGACCGGGGCCGTCATCGCCATCTTGACAGGATCCTTCGATTGCGTCACCGGCGCTGTCATTTCGAGCTTGCGTTCGCCCTTGTTCTTACCAAAGATATAAGCCGCCAGAATCGGAAAGGCCGCCTTTCCCGCCTCTTCCGGTGGGCCGTCAACCACAACCTCCGCCACCAAATAGGGCGCATAGCTGCGAATCTCAACATCGTCGATACGTCTTTTAACCTCGTAGACAGGCTCTTCGATGGCGTGACTCATGAAGGGGGCAACGGCTGCAGCAAGAACAATTATCGATCTCAGCATCACCGGACACTAGACGTCGATATTGCCCGCGCGCAGGGCATTGGTCTCTATGAAATTGCGCCGCGGCTCAACTTCATCGCCCATCAACATGGTGAAGACACGGTCCGCCTCGATCGCATCTTCGATTTGAACCCGCAGCAATCTGCGCACACCCGGATCCATGGTGGTCTCCCAGAGCTGCTCGGGGTTCATTTCGCCAAGACCCTTGTAGCGCTGCCGGCTGGTGGCATGCTCCGCCTGAGCGATCAGCCAGCTCATGGCCTGGCGGAAATCGCTCACCCGCTCTTCCTTCGCTTTGTCGCCCTCGCCACGAACGACCCTGGCGCCCTCGCCCAGCAGACCCCTAAACGTATGGGCCGAATCGGCGAGCGCCGCGTAGTCAGCGCCATGAACAAAATCCTGGGTGATGACGCTGCTCTTGACGTTGCCATGGTGGCGCCGCCGAATGGTCAGGATCGGCTTGTCACTGCGAACATCAAATTCAGCGACCACCTCAGCACCGGCAAGCTTGTCCTGCAAAGCAGCGGCTGACGCTTGTGCCTGGGGCAAGTCTTCCAGACTCAGGCTCACGCCATCGGCAATGGCGCGCAAGGCCTCGTCATCCATGAAGCTATGCAGGCGATGAATAACGGCCTCAGCCAATTGATGCTTGCGGGCCAGTTCAGCCAGTGTTTCGCCGCTAATTTCCGTATTGTTGGCGCCACCTGTGTGGATGGTTGCATTGACCAGAGCCACCCGCAACAGAAAGGCATCCAGCGCGCTGCCATCCTTCAGATACAACTCCTCCTTGCCGGCCTTGACCTTGTAAAGCGGGGGTTGTGCAATGTAGATGTGCCCGCGCTCCACCAGCTCTGGCATTTGTCGATAGAAAAAGGTCAGCAACAGGGTACGAATATGGGCACCATCAACATCGGCGTCCGTCATGATGATGATGCGGTGGTAGCGCAGCTTGTCGATGTTGAAGTCGTCCACCCCTGACTTTCCGCTTTCAACGGCCGCTTTGCCGATGCCCGTTCCCAAGGCCGTGATCAAGGTCACGATCTCGTTGCTAGTCAGCAACTTTTCATAGCGCGCCTTTTCAACATTGAGAATCTTGCCGCGTAGCGGCAGAATGGCCTGGAATTTTCGATCACGTCCCTGCTTGGCCGAGCCGCCCGCAGAGTCTCCCTCCACAATGTAGATCTCACACAGTGAGGGATCCTTTTCCTGACAATCAGCCAGCTTGCCGGGCAAGCCCATGCCGTCGAGCACGCCCTTGCGACGGGTCATTTCGCGCGCCTTGCGAGCCGCCTCGCGGGCGCGGGCGGCCTCAACGATCTTGCCGCAAATGATCTTCGCATCATTGGGGCGCTCTTCCAAGAAATCCATCAACGCCTTGGCCACGATGTCTTCGACCGGGGCGCGCACTTCAGAGCTGACCAGCTTGTCCTTGGTCTGGCTGCTGAATTTTGGCTCGGGCACTTTAACAGACAGCACACAGCACAAACCCTCGCGCATGTCGTCGCCCGAAATATCTACCTTGGCCTTTTTGGCCAACTCATTGCTTTCAATGTACTTGCTGATAACCCGGGTCATGGCCGCGCGCAAACCCGTCAGATGGGTGCCGCCATCACGCTGGGGAATGTTGTTGGTAAAGCACAGCACGGATTCGTTATAGCCATCGTTCCATTGCATGGCCACTTCAACAGCGATCTCCGTTCCAGGAATTCCTCCGTAAGTTTCTGCCTCGCGGGCGCCAAGGGCATGAAAGGCGTTGGAATGCAAAATTTTCTTGTTCGCATTGATGAAGTCGACAAAGCCCTTGACACCACCGGCTCCCGAAAAATCATCTTCGCGGCCATCGCGCTCATCTTTGAGCCGAATTCGTACCCCGTTGTTGAGAAAGCTTAATTCGCGAAGTCGTTTGCTAAGAATCTCATAATGAAAATCGTTGTTCTGCTGGAAGATCTCGGTATCAGGTAGAAAATGAACTTCGGTGCCGCGCTTTTCTGTGGCACCCGTGATCTTCATGGGCGAAACTTCTGCGCCACCCGCATTCTCAAGAAGTCGGTTCTGGACAAAGCCCCTGGCAAATTCAAGCAGGTGAACCTTGCCGTCTCGTCGTACCGTCAGGCGCAACCACTTGGACAAGGCGTTGACACAGGAAACCCCGACGCCATGCAGGCCACCGGAAACCTTGTAGCTGTTCTGGTTGAACTTGCCTCCCGCATGCAGCTCGGTCAGAGCGATTTCTGCCGCGCTGCGCTTGGGTTCATGCTTGTCATCCATCTTGACGCCGGTTGGAATACCGCGCCCGTTGTCAACGACACTGATCGAGTTGTCGGTGTGGATGGTGACAACAATATCGTCACAGTGACCAGCAAGCGCTTCATCAATCGAGTTGTCCACCACCTCGAAGACCAGATGATGCAGACCCGTTCCGTCAGATGTATCGCCAATATACATTCCGGGTCGCTTGCGAACTGCCTCAAGACCCTCAAGAATTTGAATTGCGCCTTCGCCATAGGATTGGCTGGTGTCGGCGGGTGATCCCTCCCCCGCTTTGTTTTCTTCTGTCATTACAAACTTTTTTAACTAACTATCAAAAGAGTGATTGCTCATGCCGCGCTACTTATAAATTTGCGCGGTGCTACCGGAAGTTTCTAGATACGCATGGGCATGACCACGTATTTGAAGCTGTTGTTTTCTGGGTTGGATATCAGCGCCGAGCTGTTGGCATCGGACAACTCCAGCTTGACCATTTCCTGCTCCATATTGGCAAGCACATCGATCAGGTAGCTGACATTGAAACCAATTTCTATGCTGGGTCCGCTGTAGTCGATATCCATCTCATCCATCGCTTCTTCCTGCTCGGCATTGCTGGAGGCCACCTGCAGGCTTCCTGGTTCCAGATTTAGTCGTACGCCCTTGAACTTGTCGCTGGTCAGGATGGCTGTGCGTTGCAAGCTTGACAGTAGGGTTGTGCGACCCAAGATGATGGCATTCTTATGATTTTTGGGAATGACACGGTTGTAATCAGGAAACTTTCCCTCAACCAGTTTGGTGACAAATTCCATGCCATCAAAAATGAACTTTGCCTGGTTGTTGGCAAACCTCATTTCAATCGCGCCATCTGCGTCACTGAGAAGGCGTTGCATTTCAAGGACGGTCTTGCGCGGCAAGATGACCTCCTGCTTTGGGACCTCTACATCAAGCATGGCCGAAGTGAATGCCAGACGGTGGCCATCCGTAGCGACCAAACTCAATTGTTTGCCCTCAGCAACAAACAAAATCCCGTTAAGGTAGTAACGAATATCATGGACCGCCATGGCAAAGGAAACCTGGCGCAGCAACTCTTTCAGAGTTTTCTGCGGCACGCTGAAAGCAGGGCCGAACGTGGCAGACTCCTGTACCAGGGGAAAGTCTTCTGCAGGCAATGCCTGCAAGGTGAATTTGCTTTTGCCTCCCTTCAGGATTAACTTGGCCTGGGACGACTCCAGCGAAACGGTCTGATCGGATGGCATGGTGCGAAGGATGTCAATCAGTTTGCGTGCACCCAAGGTGGTGGTGAAGTCGCCCGCGTCACCGTCCAGCTCTGCCGTTGTACGAATTTGAATTTCAAGATCACTGGTCGTGAATTGCAAGGCACGCCCTGTCTTGCGGATCATCACATTGGCCAAAATCGGCAGGGTGTGACGACGCTCAACAATGCCGGAAACGGATTGAAGAACTGAAAGAACTTTTTCTTGAGTTGACTTAAGGACGATCATGTCAGTCTTTCTTGATTCTTTATTTAAAGATAGTTGTAGTAGGTAAAGCAGCGCCGTATCTGTGAACAGTTAGATTTTCTCTTTTTTTATCAAGTACTTGCAGAAGGTAAACCCTTGTTTATAGCCATTGGAACCGAACACTGAAGGATATGAATAAACTAACTGAAATCACCAAATCTGTGGATAACTCGGGGCTTGTTCTAAATCTATCCCCAGGGTTTTGCGGGAACCGGCTTATTTTGATGTTCATGGCGGGTGGTTTTAGCCTTTGAGGGTCTGTTCCAGCACATGAAGTTGTTGGTTCAGCTCATTGTTTTGCTGTCGTTCACCGCCAATCTTTCGAACAGCATGCAAAACGGTTGTGTGATCCCGCCCGCCAAACAGTTCGCCGATCTCCGGAAGGCTCTTTTGGGTCAGCTCCTTGGCCAGATACATGGCAATTTGACGTGGCCTGGCAATGCTGGCGGGTCGTTTTTTGGAGTACATGTCGGCAACTTTGATCTTGTAAAAGTCGGCCACTGTTTTTTGAATGTTTTCTACAGAAATCTGGCGGTTTTGAATGGAAAGCAGATCCCTTAGGGCCTCCCGCGCCAATTGAATGGAAATTTCTTTTTGATTAAACCGAGAGTAGGCCAGAATTTTTCTCAAAGCGCCTTCTAGTTCGCGCACATTGGAACGCACATTTTTGGCAACAAAAAAAGCAACTTCTTCTGGCATGAAGGCGTTTTCAGCCAGTGCCTTGCTGATCAGGATGGCCACCCGCATCTCCAGCTCCGGGGGCTCAATGGCCACAGTCAGACCTGAGTCAAAGCGAGAAATCAGCCGCTCATGAATATCGGTGAGGCCCTTCGGATAGGTGTCGCTGGTCATGACAATGTGCGACTTTTTGTTAAGCAAGGCCTCAAAGGCGTTGAAAAACTCTTCCTGGGTACGCTCCTTGTTGGCCAGAAACTGCACATCGTCGATCAACAACAAGTCCAGCGAGTGGTACTTGTCCTTGAACTCATCAAAAGTCTTGCGCTGATAAGCCTTGACCACATCGGAGACAAACTGTTCGGCATGGATGTAGAGAACTTTCGCTAGCGGGTTTTCAGCCAAAAGCCGATTGCCAATCGCATGCATCAAATGGGTTTTGCCCAGCCCCACACCGCCATAAATAAAGAGGGGGTTGTACAACTGACCGGGAAACCCCGCGACATGCATGGAAGCGGCACGGGCCATGCGATTTGCGTTCCCCTCCACCAGGGTCTCAAACGTCAAGACGCTATTAAGGCGATTTCGCGCCGGCGCAAGAGAGGCCTCTTCGCCAATATCGATATCTTCAAGAGCGGACGAGGACTTAGATAATTTTGAAGGCGAAGCAAACCCAGCATTGGAATCCCTGGGGGTAAGCACTAACTCAACGGCCATGGGATGACCGAAAACCGCGCTAAGTGCGCTGGCTATACGCTGGCTGTACTGAGCCCGAACCCAATCAAGTTTGAAGCGATTGGCAACAAAAATAGTGATTTTTGACTCATCGGCTGACACCTCGGCCTGAAGCGGACGGAGCCAGGTGCTGAATTGCTGCTCAGGGATTTCCTGTGCCAGCAAATCAAGACAGGTTTGCCATAAGCTTGGTTGAGAAGAGGATCCGCCAGAATCAGGCAGACGTCCAAGCTGTCTATCGGTCATACGCTATGAAAATGTGGATATTCTAACAAAAATGGTCTTAGAAATCTTAATTTATCAAGAACTTATCCACAAATTAGGGAAAACCTGAATTGGCATTCGAACCAAGAATGCTCAATCAATGGATCAGGCAAGCGGGACCATTGCCGTAACGATGAAAATTAGGGATAATCACAGGTTTTTCGCGGAAAGATAGAAAATGAAACGTACTTACCAACCGTCCAAGATCCGTCGCGCACGTACGCACGGCTTTCTCGTTCGCATGAAGACCCGTGGCGGTCGTGCGGTGATCAATGCGCGTCGGGCCAAGGGCCGCAAACGCCTTGCCGTCTGAACCGAGCGGCGTTAACGATACGAAACAGACCCGTAAAGCGCCAAGCGCCGCACGCAGGGTCTGGCCGGTTAACGCATGTGCGCACGTCAGGCCCACTGTCGCCTGAACGTGGAGCACCTTAAGACGCACAGTCAATTTCAGCAGGTGCTATCGGGACGCCAGCTGGCGCTAACCGAGCACTTTGCCTTGCATGCCAATGAGGGTGACAATGAATTGACAGATCGCTTGGCAAAGGTGACCAGATTGACTAGAACTGGTCAACAAGCGCTGACGACGGGACCTGTTACGGGCAAACCCACAGACACCATACTGATCGGCGCACTGATTCCAAAACGCTGGGCCAAGCGATCTGCAACTCGCAATACGATAAGGCGTCAGATCTACGAAATGTTTCGCAAAGTGGAGTGCACCCAACAAAAGTCGGCACTGGTCGTACGCCTGCGTGCAGAGTTCAAACGAGCAGGTTTTCCCAGTGCAAGCTCTGAAGCACTCAAGCGGGCTGTCTGTGCAGAGTTGAAACAACTTCTGCTGGCCGTCTCTGCCAGAGGGAGCCAACACTCATGAAGCGCCTATTGATCGGCCTGGTCAAGGGCTACCGGCTTGTACTAAGTCCTTGGCTGGGGTCATCCTGTCGTTTCGAGCCCAGCTGCTCAGCCTATTCGCTCACGGCGCTTGAGCGTCATGGGGCGGCCGTCGGGACCTATCTGACGGCGGGCAGATTGTTGCGTTGTCATCCTTGGTGCCATGGTGGACACGATCCCGTACCCAGCGAAAAACCAACTTTGTTTACACGGTTGCTCACCCCAATTTCTCACAAGTAGTCCCTTATGAACGATATTCGTCGCACCATTCTTTGGGTGATTTTTGGTTTTTCTCTGGTTTTGCTATGGGATCAATGGCAGCTATACAACGGTCGGCCTGCCACGTTCTTTCCTGCCCCGGCCAGTAAAACTGAAATCAAAGCGCCTAATTCATCCAAGACGGAGCCATTACCGACAGCCAACCAAGGGCCGAGCAGCAGCCAATTGGCTGCCACCGAGGGCCCTTTGGCAATCACCACGCCAACAGTGCAACGTGAAATGGTGGTGGTTAGCTCGGATGTGCTGCAGCTGACATTTGATACCGAAGGGGCAAGCCTGGTTAAAGCAGAGTTGTTAAAACATGCAGACCCCAACGACCCCAAGAAGCCATTTGTCCTCCTCGACCAGAGCAAGGAACGGGTTTACCTGGCTCAAAGTGGCCTGATTGGGGGCGCATTTCCGACCCATAAAACCAGTATGCGGCTTGTGCCCGGGGAACGAGCGCTCAAAGAGGGGGCCAACCAATTAGAAATCAGGTTTGAATCTCCTGAAATGGCTGGCATCAAACTGACAAAAACCTACACCGTTGTGCGTGGTCAATATGACCTCAAAGTAAGAAATGAAATTAGTAACAGCGGGCCAGCGCTTGTCTCACCTCAGATGTATCTGCAACTGGTGAGGGACGGCAACAAGCTGACTGGTGAATCGGCCTTCTACTCCACCTTCACGGGCCCAGCGGTATACACCGAGAACAAGAAATTCCAAAAGATAGAGTTCAGCGATATTGAAAAAAACAAGGCTGAAATTGATAAACAGGCTGACAATGGCTACGTCGCCATGGTGCAACATTACTTTGCCAGCGCATGGCTCTTGGCCAAGGGTGTGCCAAGGGAGTTATTCGTCCGCAAGGTTGACAACAACTTGTACTCGGTTGGCATGATCACGCCCCTGGGTGACATCGCACCGCAAACCAGCAAGACGATCGAAGCCAAACTATTTGCCGGCCCGCAGGAAGAAAAAATACTTGAAGCGCTTGCACCCGGACTTGAACTGGTCAAGGACTATGGCTGGCTGACTATCCTGGCCAAGCCGCTGTATTGGTTGTTGGACCAACTGCACAAAATTCTGCACAACTGGGGTTGGTCAATCGTGGCCCTGGTGGTGGTGTTGAAGATAGCGTTTTATTGGCTCAATGCCAAGGCCTATGCCAGCATGGCGAAGATGAAAGCCATCAACCCACGCATCATGGAAATGCGCGAACGCTTGAAAAACAACCCCCAGCAGATGCAACAGGAAATGATGAAGATCTACCGGGAGGAAAAGGTCAACCCGATGGGCGGCTGTTTGCCTATCATGATCCAGATCCCCTTCTTTATCGCCTTGTACTGGGTCTTGCTTTCATCGGTGGAAATGCGCAATGCACCCTGGATCGGCTGGATCAAGGACCTCTCCGCCATGGACCCTTACTACATCCTGCCTTTGCTGATGACGCTGACTACCTTGTTGCAGACAGCCCTCAACCCCGCACCACCCGATCCGATGCAGGCCAAGATGATGTGGATCATGCCGCTGATGTTCAGTGTGATGTTCTTCTTCTTCCCGGCCGGCCTGGTGCTTTACTGGCTGACCAATAACATCCTGTCGATTGCCCAGCAGTGGTTGATTAACACCCGGATGGGTGTGCCACCCCAATTCAACCTGCCCAAGTTCAAATAGTGATCTGATCAGGCCGTGCTGATGTCATTTGGCGCCGGACATGAAAGCAGCCAACCAGGACCCGATTGTTGCCATTGCCACCGCACCCGGCCGCGGCGGTGTGGGCATTGTGAGAGTGTCCGGGCCTGACTTGGCTCCTCTGATCGACACGATTTGCGGCCGTCCGCTCAATCCACGCGAAGCGACTTACTTGGTATTCAGGGCGGCGGACGGATCGCCCATCGACCAGGGCCTGGCCCTGTATTTCCCAGCCCCCAATTCCTACACCGGTGAAGATGTGCTGGAGCTACAGGCGCACGGCGGACCGGTTGTGATGCAGCTTCTACTGGCCCGATGCATTGAAGCGGCCAAGGAAGACCAGACCAAAGAGAAGTCAGCCGGATTGGCCGCGATGCGACTGGCGCGACCGGGTGAGTTCACAGAGCGGGCGTTTCTCAATGACAAGATCGATCTGGCGCAAGCTGAGGCCATCGCCGACCTGATCGATGCCAGCACCGAGGCGGCTGCCCGAAGCGCGAGCCGCTCACTGATCGGTGAGTTTTCCCGCGAAATAGAAAATCTGCGCGAACGCCTGATACACCTTCGCATGTTGGTTGAGGCAACCCTGGACTTTCCTGAAGAGGAAATTGATTTTCTGCAGAAAGCCGATGCCCAAGGGCAGCTCAAGCGTTTGCAGGAGCAACTCGGCCGGGTGTTGCAGCACGCCCGCCAGGGCGCGCTGTTGCGTGAAGGCATCAAGGTCGTCATGGCGGGCCAACCCAATGTCGGCAAGAGTTCACTGCTCAATGCGCTGGCCGGGGCGGAGTTGGCCATCGTCACGCCGGTTGCCGGTACAACCCGCGACAAGGTGCAGCAAACCATTCAAATTGAAGGCGTGCCCCTGCATGTGATCGACACGGCTGGCTTGCGCGAGAGCCATGACGAAGTTGAAAAGATTGGCATTGAGCGAGCATGGAATGAAATTCGTGGCGCCGATGCGGTGCTGTTTCTGCACGACCTGACCCGACAGCTTGATGAAAGCTACCTGAACGCTGATCACGAAATTGCACGCCAAATCGCAGAACATCTCCCCCCCCAGGTGACGGTACTGAATATCTGGAACAAGGCCGATGCACTCAGCGGCCAAGCTGCGCAGCAGCCACTGAGTCTTTCAGCCAAAACGGGCGAAGGGTTGGATGTCCTGCGGCGCAAGCTGCTGGAGATCGCCGGCTGGCAGGCCGACGCGGAGGGCTTGTTCATTGCCCGCCAGCGACATGTGCAGGCTTTGCGTCAGGCCCAGTCCCATCTGGCAATGGCCGCAGATCACTTGAAAGCAACGTTGCCAGCGCTGGATCTGTTGGCTGAAGAGCTGCGCCTGTCTCAGAACGAGCTCAACCAAATCACCGGCGAATTCAGCAATGAAGACCTGCTGGGCGTGATTTTTTCCAGCTTCTGTATTGGCAAGTAATTGGTTTGTTGGCGGAAGGAATACGGCAGGACAGCAAAGACCTCAGTGCCCTGCAAAATCCACTAGCGTAAAGAGTGGCAGTCCAGCCGCCCGCAACTTGGCCGATCCGCCCAGCTCAGGCAAGTCCACAATGGCGCAACCCTCCAAAACCTCGGCCCCCAATTTTTTAAGCAGCTGCAAGCCCGCCATCATGGTGCCCCCGGTTGCGATCAGGTCGTCAACCAGCAAAACCTTTTGCCCAGGCTGCACCGCATCGGTGTGCAGTTCAACGGTTGCGCTGCCGTATTCCAACTCGTAGGTTTGTTCCACGGTTCGAAATGGCAGCTTGCCTTTTTTTCGGATCGGCACGAACCCGACGGTAAGCTCATAGGCAATCACCGAGCCAAGAATAAAGCCTCGCGCATCCAGGCCGGCCACCACATCGGGCCGCATGGCCGGGTCCATGTACCGGTGCACAAAGGCATCCACCATCACCCGAAAAACCTGCGGGTCTTGCAACAAGGGCGTGATGTCACGAAACTGTACCCCTGGCACTGGCCAGTCCGGCACGGTTCGAATGTGCTTGCGCAGGTAATCGCTGACGTTGAGCTCGGGCATGTTGAACTCCTCAGGTTTTCAAAATAAGCGCTTCGGCCAGCGCCAGGGGTTCTGCCTGCCCCGACAGGACCAGCGTGTCACCCTCCTCCAACACAAGCGCTTCAGTGGCGGCCATATTTTTACCGTTGTGACGGCGCAAATTGATAATACGTACAGCGGGCAGGGCCAGCATCAAGGCAGCAACGGTTTGGCCCGCCCAGACACAGCCAGCCGGCAGGGTGATGCTGGACAGACGTTCCTGGGCGCCCTCCTCAAGGGCTGCATCATCAGAGCCATGAAAGTAGCCGCGCAACAGGTTGTAGCGCGCATCACGCTGGTCCTGCACGATGCGAATGACGCGGCGCATCGGCACGCCCAGCAGCGCCAGCGCATGACTGGCCAGCATCAGCGAGCCTTCGATAGCCTCAGGCACCACCTCGGTGGCGCCTGCCGCCTGCAGTCGCTCCAGCGGCGCATCGTCCTGGGTTCGTACGATCACTGGCAACTGGGGCGCGTGTTCGCGCACCAGCGCCAGTACCTTGAGCGAACTGGGCACATCCAGGTAGGTAATGACCATCGCACTGGCGCGGTGCAGGCCGGCTGCCAACAAGGCTTGCAGACGAGTCGCATCGCCAAAGGCCACGGAATGGCCGGCAGCGTTGGCCTGCCGGACGCGGTCGGGGTCGAGGTCCAGGGCCATATGAGGAATCTTCTGGGTGTCAAGAATTCGCGCCAGGTTTTGTCCACAACGGCCATAACCGCAAATGATCACATGCTGGCTGGTGTTGATGGATGTGCGCGCAATATTGGTCATTTGCAGCGACTGTTGCAACCAATCGCTTGAGACCAGCTTCATGACCAGCGTGTTGCTGTAGTTAATGATGAAAGGCGTTGCCAGCATGGAAATGACCATCGAGGCCAGGATCGGGTTGAGCAGGCTGGCACCCATCAGCCGCTCAGTCTGAGCCAAAGTCAACAACACAAAGCCAAACTCACCCCCCTGCGCCAGATAAAGGCCGGTGCGCAGAGCCACCCCAGTTGAGGCTCCCAACAACCGGGTCAACACGGTGATCAGCCCCAACTTCAGTAACAGCGAGGCGATCAGAAATATCAGCACCAGGCCCAGCTGACTCCAGACAATGTGCCAGTCCAGCAGCATGCCAATCGTGACAAAGAAAAGGCCTAACAAGATGTCGTGAAATGGGCGGATGTCGGTTTCAACCTGGTGCTTGAACTCGGTTTCTGAAATCAACATGCCGGCCACAAAAGCCCCCAGCGCCAGGCTAAGACCGGCCAGTTCGGTGAGCCAGGCAAGCCCTAGCGTGACCAACAGCAGGTTGAGCATGAACAACTCATTGGTCTTACGACGCGCCACCAGTGTGAGCCACCAACGCATGACCCGCTGACCACCGAGCAAGAGCAAGGCCAGCAAGACCACGGCCTTGATCAGGGCCAAACCCAAAGAAGTCAGCATCTGGTCGGGCGTGCTGCCCAATGCCGGGATCAGCACCAAGAGAGGCACCACAGCCAAATCCTGAAACAGCAAAATCCCGATGACGCGTTGACCATGCTCGCTATCGAGCTCCAGTCGATCGGCCATCAGTTTGCCCACAATGGCGGTGCTGCTCATGGCCATGACGCCTGAAAGTGCTACCGCAGTCGGCCAGGCCATGTTCAGGGCGGGCAAATAAAGACCCAGCGACATGCAGGCCACAAAAGTGATCGCCATGGTCAACAGCACCTGAAGCAGGCCCAGGCCAAAGACATGTCGGCGCATGGCACGCAACTTGGGCAGGTTGAACTCCAGCCCGATGACAAACATCAGGAAGACTACGCCAAACTCCGCCAGATGTCGCACCCCCTCCGAGTTCTGCGCCAGTGCCAGCGCGTTGGGGCCAATCAGGATGCCCACCACCAGATAGCCGAGCATGGGGGGGAGTTTCAGGAAGCGGCAGGCCACCACCCCCAGGACGGAGGCCAGCAGGTACAGCAAGGTCAGTTCAAGTGCTCCCATGGCGTGAATACTAACAAGCCTGAGCAGGCAAACGGCAGGCCCACACCCACGCTCGGTAGCCACTCGATAGAATCAGCCCATGAAGATCCCTGCAAACTCAAGTCGTCTGCTTGACCCTGAGCGGGCCTTGCGACTGGCGCGCGAAACTCTGGACATCGAGGCGCAGGCAGTGCTGGGCTTGCGCCTGCGGCTTGGGGCGGACTTCGCCCGGGCCGTGGGCATGGTGCTCGAGGTTCAGGGTCGGGTGGTTGTCATGGGCATGGGCAAGAGCGGCCATATTGGCCGCAAGACCGTGGCCACCCTGGCTTCTACCGGAACGCCGGCGATGTTTGTTCATCCCGCTGAAGCCAGCCATGGGGACCTGGGCATGATCACCCCCGCTGATCTGGTGCTGGCCATTTCCAATAGCGGTGAGTCCGAGGAGCTGACGGCCATCTTGCCTGTTCTGAAACGGCAGGGCGTCAAGTTGATCGCCATGACCGGTAACCCTCAGTCCACCCTGGCCCGTCATGCGGACCTGGTGCTTGACAGCGGCGTTGATCAGGAGGCGTGCCCGCTGAATCTGGCGCCTACAGCCAGCACCACGGCACAACTTGCCCTGAGCGATGCCTTGGCCGTGGCCTTGCTCGATGCGCGCGGCTTCAAGGCCGAAGACTTTGCCAGATCACACCCCGGAGGCGCTCTGGGGCGCAAGCTGCTGACACTGGTGAGCGACATCATGCGCAGTGGCGAGGCCGTGCCGCGCGTGTCCGCACAGGCCGACTTCAGCACGCTCATGCGAGAAATGAGCGCCAAAGGTCTGGGAGCCACGGCGGTGGTTGATGAAGCCGGATTGGTCATCGGAATATTTACCGATGGTGATTTGCGCCGTCTCGTTGAGAAAGGCGTTGATCTGCGCAGTGGCCGTGCGGCTCAGTTCATGCATGCCAATCCAGTGACGATCCAGGCGGACGCACTGGCCGTTGAGGCGGCCGAGATGATGGAGGCGCGAAAAATTACCAGCGTGCTGGTCGTTGATAGCGAACAAAAACTCTGCGGCGCCCTCAACAGTAACGACCTCATGCGCGCCAAGGTTATCTAAAAAATGTCGACCCCCGCCTTGAACTTCGAGCCCGAACTCTTGTTGCAGGCACAAGGGATGCGGTTGGCCTTTTTTGATATTGATGGTGTGCTGACGGATGGGGGCCTGTATTTTTCTGATCAGGGGGAGACTCTCAAGCGTTTCAATATCCTGGATGGTCTGGGTCTCAAGCTGCTGCAAGCCGCCGGGATTATGCCGGTGGTCATCACGGGCCGCGACAGTCCACCGTTGCGCTTGCGCCTGAAGGCGCTTGGGGTTGAACATGCTTTTTTTGGTGCGCAAGACAAGCTGCCGGTGGCCGAAAAAGCGCTGGCTGAACTGGGGCTGAACTGGGCCAGCGCTGCCGCCATCGGGGATGACTGGCCGGATTTACCGGTGCTGACACGTTGCGCGTTTGCCGCTGCGCCGAGCAACGCGCATGCCGAGGTGCGCGCACGTGCGCAGTATGTGACCCGCGCCCAGGGTGGCCATGGCGCGGCGCGCGAGTTCTGTGATTTGTTGCTGGTGGCCAGCGGGCGCTATGCCCAACTGCTTGAAGAGCGCTTGCGGTGATCTATCGTCTGCGCTTTGCTTGGGAGCGGCTATCGCTTTACCTGCCTACCCTCTTGATGGGGGTGCTGGCCTTGCTGACCTACTGGTTGTTGCGAAGTACCCCTGTTTTTGAAAAGCCCGCTCCCGACAAGCCGGCCCGTCACGAGCCCGATTATTTTGCTCACCAGTTTTCCCTGAAGTCCTTTGATCCCAATGGGCGATTACGCAGCGAAATCATGGGTGAGCAGGCGCGACATTACCGGGACGACGATACGCTGGAAATTGACCAGGTCCGAATCCGTTCGGTTGACAACAAGGGGCAAGTCACGCTGGCAACGGCACGACGCGCACTGACCAACTCCGATGCATCTCAGGTTCAACTGATTGGCGACGCCCTGGTGGTGCGTGAGGCGATTGCTGACAGGCCGCGAATGAGCCTGAGAAGCGAGTTTTTGCATGCGGACCTGGACACGGAACGCGTTCGGACCAACAAACCGGTTGAATTGGTGCGCGGCAAGGATCGCTTTACCGCCGACAGCATGGAATTTGACAACATCGACCAGCTGATCGATCTCAGTGGCCGGGTGCGCGGTATGCTGATGCCCAAGACAGATCACTGAGCAGCGCGGCATGCCGATGTCTCCCCTGGTTTTCATCACGGGCGCCTCCAGCGGCATTGGGCAGGCGTTGGCGCAACAATATTTTTTTGAGGGCTGGCGATTGGCCCTGGTCGGCAGGCGTGCCCATCTGATGCAGGCTTGGGCACAAGAGCGGGGTTTGACACCGGCACAATGCCGGGTCTATGGCGCCGATGTGGCGGATCACGACAGCATCATTGGTGCGGCGCAGGCCTGTCTGGCTGAACTCGGTTTGCCCGATGTGGTGGTTGCCAATGCCGGCATCAGCCTGGGCATGGATAGCGTCGAACGCGAGGACCTGAAGGTCATGGCGCAGACCTTTGCCGTCAACAACGTAGGCCTGGCCGCTACTTTTCATCCGTTTATCAGCGCCATGCGCGAGCGAGGTTCAGGCCGTCTGGTAGGCCTGGCCAGTGTGGCAGGCATACGAGGGCTGCCCGGCCATGGCGCCTACTGCGCCAGCAAGGCTGCCGTGATCAGCTATTGTGAAAGTCTGCGTGGTGAACTGCGTGGTAGCGGCGTGAAGGTTGTGACTCTCAGCCCGGGCTATATTGACACTCCACTGACCCGCCAGAACCGCTATGCGATGCCATTTCTCATGCCCGCACCGGATTTCGCCAAACAAGCCGTCAAGTCAATCGCCCTGGGCGAAAGTCATCGCGTTATTCCTTGGCAAATGGCTTGGGTCGCCCGGCTGCTGCGTGTTTTGCCAGATGCCTGGTTTGATCGCATCCTGCAAGGAAAACCTCGCAAGCATCGGGTGCCCAGCCAGAAGGGTGGCCCAAAAAATTAAAAGCCCCTGGCCGGGGCTTTTAATGAAGTTCCTGGTTTAGGAGGGTGCTTGACGATCAGTAGCTCTGACGACCACCGCCACCACCACCTCGGGGTCCGCCGTAGGGGCTGCGAAAACCGCCGTCACCCCCACCGCCGCCGCCATCACGACGACCATAGCCACCGCCACCCCCCCCACCACCGCCATACCCGCCGGTACGTGGAGGACGTGGCTCCATGGGGCGTGCCTCGTTGACAACCAGACTGCGCCCGTTAAGGGGTTGACCATTCATGCCGCCAATGGCGGCCTGTGCCTCGGCATCGCTGCCCATTTCGACAAAACCAAAACCTTTGGAGCGACCGGTATCGCGCTCCATCATGACCTTGGCACTGGTTACTGATCCAAATTGGCTGAAGGCCTGTTGTAAGTCTTCGTCACGCACGGAATAAGGCAGATTGCCCACGTAAAGCTTGTTGCCCATCAAGGGACTCCTGTAAGAAAAAAATCAGCGATGGAGTCCTTCATACGCCAACCAAAGCTCGTCAACGTTGTACTCGACAATTCACCGCACCTACTGCAAAGAGCCTCCCAGCCCCTCACGAGCAGGATTATTTGCACAATATTTGAATCGAGACAAGGGGGTGAAAAATGGTAGAAACCCTGACTTTTCAAAAGAAAAGGGGCTCTTTGGGCCCCTTTTTTGATATTGTGGCTTAAACCTGAGTCGGCATAAGCTTCGGCAAATGATCAATAGTTGTTGCGGCCACCACCATAGCCGCCACTGCGTGGAGGACGGGGCTCCATCGGACGCGCTTCATTAACCACCAGCGCGCGACCTCCCTGTTGCTGGCCATGCAACGCGCTGATGGCGGCTTGGGCCTCAGCGTCGCTGCCCATTTCGACGAAACCAAATCCTTTGGATCGACCGGTGTCGCGCTCCATCATGACCTTTGCGCTGGTTACCGAGCCATGCGCAGAGAAAGCACGGTGCAGATCATCGTCACGAAATGAATAGGGCAGATTGCCCACATAAAGTTTGTTGCCCATGAACGGGACTCCTGAGAAATTATGAATTAGGCGATGGAGTCAGAAAGCCACAAGCAAGTCACTTCAGGCCGCCACATACTGGCCGATCACCACAAGGTGCCGCTGACATGCAGCGGCACCCTCGAATTATGCGCGAAATTACAGGCCGTGTTTTTTGATTACCAATTCACATCCCGGTCGGGCGTGGCGCCAATCTTGTGGATCGAAAGGTCGGCCCCCTCAAACTCTTCCTCCTGGCTTAATCGTAGCCCCACGGTCATTTTGAGAACCCCATAGACCACAAAGCCCCCAAGTAAGGCCCAAACCACGCCCAGACCCGTCCCGATAAGTTGTGCGCCCAAAGAGACGCCACCCAATCCGCCCAAGGCCTGGCTGCCAAAAATGCCTGCCGCCACGCCGCCCCAGGTTCCACACAGTCCGTGCAGGGGCCACACGCCTAGCACGTCATCAACTCTCCATTTGTTCTGTGTCAGGGTGAACATGATCACAAATATGGTGCCTGCCACCCCCCCCACCACCAAGGCGCCCAAGGGGTGCATCAGGTCTGAGCCCGCACACACCGCCACCAATCCGGCCAGGGGCCCGTTGTGCACAAAGCCGGGGTCGTTCTTGCCCACGATCAGTGCGGCCAGCGTGCCGCCGACCATGGCCATGAGTGAATTCACCGCCACCAGGCCGGATATCTTGTCCAGGGTCTGAGCGCTCATGACATTAAAGCCAAACCAGCCGACAACCAGAATCCAGGCCCCAAGCGCCAGGAAGGGGATGCTCGAGGGCGGATGCGCTGAGATGGCGCCATCCTTGCGGTAACGGTTGCTGCGGGCACCGAGCAAAATCACGGCTGGCAACGCCAGCCAGCCCCCAATGGCGTGCACCACGATGCTGCCGGCGAAGTCGTGGAACTCTTCACCGGTCAATGCTTTGAGCCAGGCCTGTACGCCAAAGTGCTGGTTCCAGGCGATGCCCTCAAAGAACGGATAGATAAAACCGACAATAACGGCCGTGGCAATCAGCTGGGGCCAAAACTTGGCCCGTTCGGCGATGCCGCCCGAAATAATTGCAGGAATGGCGGCAGCAAAGGTCAGCAGGAAAAAGAACTTCACCAGGTCATAGCCGTTTTTTGCAACCAGTTGTTCGGCGCCAATCAGAAAACCGGTGCCATACGCAACGCCATAGCCCACCAGAAAATAGATTACGGTGGAGACCGAGAAATCAACCAATATTTTGATCAGGGCATTGACCTGGTTTTTACGGCGTACCGTGCCTAGCTCCAAGAATGCAAAGCCAGCGTGCATGGCAAGAACCATAATGGCGCCAAGCAGTATGAACAGAGTGTCTGTGCCCTGTTTGAGTGCTTCCATGTAAACCCCTTAGTAAGTGTGCCCCGAATTGGTGCAAAAAGAATGCCGATTTGGCAACGCACCAAAATCAAGCAAGTTTCAGACCATCTGCGCCATGTTTGTGCATGGGCGGCAGTATTGCGCATAACGAGGACATGCGGCGCCGGCCTTAATGAATTGCTTGATCTTTATCGGTAGCTGGGTTCGATCCCAAAGCTAAAAGTCACAAGGGCCTATACTCTATGTACGCGTCGATTTGATCCAAATTGCGGACGCCGGGGCCAGAGAGCTTCGAAATTCAGCTAAAGAGGCATGTGAAACCTTGATAGGAACCCGGCCGAGCTGAGATCGAGGCCGGGTTTTGTTTTTCAGGTATGGACATGTTGATCGTTGAGCCACAGACCCTGTATTTTGAGGACGCACTGCCCCTGCAGAGCGGGGCCAGCATTCGTGGCTATTCCCTGACCTATGAAACCTACGGGACGCTGAACGAGCAACGCAGCAACGCCGTGCTGATCTGCCATGCGCTCAACGCATCCCACCATGTGGCCGGTGTGTATGCCGGACAGGCCAAGAGTGAAGGCTGGTGGGACAACATGATTGGCCCGGGCAAGCCCGTGGATACCGACAAGTACTTTGTCATCGGCGTGAACAACCTGGGCTCCTGCTTTGGTTCAACCGGGCCGATGCATATCAACCCTGACACCGGCAAGGTGTATGGCGCCGATTTTCCGGTGGTGACCGTGGAAGACTGGGTAGCGGCGCAAGCCAGGCTGCTCGATGCCCTGAATATCCAGACCTTGGCCGCCGTCATGGGCGGCAGTTTGGGCGGCATGCAGGCAATAAGCTGGACCTTGCAGTATCCCCAGCGCGTGCGTCATGCCGTGGTCGTGGCCAGCGCGCCCAACCTGACCGCTGAAAACATCGCTTTCAACGAGGTGGCCCGCAGAGCGATCGTGACAGATCCGGACTTTCATGGCGGTAACTTCTATGCGCATGGTGTCATACCCAGGCGTGGCCTTCGTATCGCGCGCATGATCGGACACATCACTTACCTCAGCGATGATGTCATGAACGAGAAATTCGGTCGGCAATTGAGGGAGCGGGTGATCGATCAAAGTGAACCCAACACGCCAGCAAAACCCGTTGGCGGCTACCGCTACAGCACCCAGGACATCGAGTTTCAGATTGAAAGCTATCTGCGCTATCAAGGGGATAAATTCAGCGAGTACTTTGATGCCAATACCTACTTGCTGATTACCCGCGCCCTGGATTACTTTGATCCGGCCCGAGTCCATGACGGCAATCTGAGTCTCGCGCTCAGTGCGGCGCAAGCCAGGTTCTTGCTGATCAGCTTCACCACCGATTGGCGCTTTTCACCAGCGAGAAGCCGAGAGCTGGTGAAGGCACTGCTGGATAACCGTCGTGAGGTGAGCTACGCAGAAATTGATGCGCCGCACGGCCATGACGCGTTTTTGCTCGACGATCCGCGCTACCTCAATCTGGTGCAGTCTTATTTCGCCGGCATCGCTAAAGAGGTGATGGCATGAGTGAGCGCAGCATGATTGAAGCGATCGGTGAGCTGGTCCCCCCAGGCTCACGGGTGTTGGACCTGGGTTGTGGCGACGGTGCCTTGCTGGCTTATTTGCAGACCGAGCGTGGCTGTACTGGCTATGGCATCGAAATAGCGGATGAGAACATCCTGGCCTGCACCCAGCGCGGCGTCAATGTCATCCAACTCAACCTCGATGCCGGCCTGTCGATGTTTGAAGACCAAAGCTTTGATGTGGTGCTGCAGATCGACACCTTGCAGCATTTGCGCAATGCAGCCACCGTATTGACCGAAACTGCGCGGGTAGGTCGCGTTGGCATTGTTGCCTTTCCCAATTTTGCACATTGGCCCAATCGCTTGAGTGTCATGCTCGGCAGAATGCCGGTGACGCGACGACTGCCCTACCAGTGGTATGACACCCCCAATATCCGGGTTGGAACACATACCGACCTGCAGATTCTGGCCCAGCGTATAGGCTTGCAAGTACTCGACAGCTTCGGGATCCACCAGGGCCGAATCGTTCGAACGGCCCCCAACCTGCTGGCGAGCACTTCCGTCATCAAGTTTTCACGCTGAAACAAAAAAACAAGCCAAACCCAACGACCTGATAGGCGCAAGGAGTTTTCATGAACGCACGGATTCCTGCTGAAACACTCAATGTTGAAGAGGCCCTTAAAGAGGTGGCAAGTGTATGGGACCATCAAATCGTTGGCCAGTTGCGCGACTACATAGCCATTCCAGCCAAGTCGCCCATATTTGACCCAGACTGGTCTTCGCATGGATATATCGATCGGGTCGTTCGGATGGCCGCCCAATGGGTTGAGTCGCAAAAGGTGGCGGGCCTGCGGCTGGAAATCATTCAGCTTAAGGGGCGAACCCCGGTGCTGTTTTTTGAAGTGCCGGCTAGTGCCGGTGCGAATTCGCCAGCGCCTGCCTCTGGCCAGACAGTTCTCTTGTATGGCCACCTGGACAAGCAACCAGAATTTACCGGCTGGCGCAAGGACCTTGGCCCTTGGTCGCCCGTGCTGGAAGAAGGGCGCCTGTATGGTCGGGGTGGCGCCGATGATGGTTATGCGGTCTATGCCAGCATTGCCGCGATCGCTGAACTCAAGCGACAGAAGATTGCACACCCGCGCATGGTGGGCCTGATCGAGACCTGCGAGGAAAGCGGCTCCTACGACCTGTTGCCTTATGTAGATGCACTACGACCGCGTCTGGGCGATGTGGGTCTGGTGGTCTGCCTGGACTCCGGGGCGGGCAATTACGACCAGCTCTGGGTCACCACCAGCTTGCGCGGGATGGCTGGCGGGGTGCTCAAGGTCCAGGTGCTTGATGAAGGGGTGCACTCGGGCGACGCCAGTGGCGTGGTGCCCTCAAGCTTTCGAGTGATGCGACACGTGCTGGACCGGCTGGAAGACAGCGCCAGCGGACGACTTTTACCCGCCAGCTTTCATTGCGAGGTTCCGCCAGAACGCCTGGCACAGGCGCAAGCCACCGCGGCCATTTTGGGCGAGGAATTGTTCAAACGATTTCCCTGGACCCACTACGACTGTGCCGGCGACACCCGGATAACCTTGCCGACAACCCAGGACCCGTTGCAGGCCCTGCTGGCACGAACATGGCAGCCCACGCTAAGCGTGACCGGCGCAGAGGGCCTGCCCGAACTGGGTCAAGCCGGTAATGTGCTGCGGCCCTATACGGCATTCAAATTGTCATTGCGTCTGCCCCCCTTGGTGGACGCGGCGCAGGCGGTCCGACAACTCAAGGCCTTGCTGGAGGATAACGCGCCCTATCAGGCCAAGGTCACCTTTGAGGGGGCCAGTGCCGCTACCGGCTGGAATGCGCCAGACATGGCGCCCTGGTTTGAAAAGGCCGTGCGTCAAGCCTCACGGGATTGTTATGGTGCCGACTGTGGTTATATCGGCCAGGGGGGCACCATTCCTCTGATGAATATGCTGTCCAAAGGTTTTCCCGACGCACAGATGATGGTTTGTGGCGTATTGGGCCCAAGAAGCAATGCGCATGGCCCTAATGAGTTTTTGCACCTGCCCTACGCCAAACGCCTGACAGCCGCCGTGGCACAGGTGATTGCCCAAATGCCCTGACAGATCGACCGATTAGGCCACCCTAACCCGGCGCAACATGGCCAGCCAGATCAGCGCCAGGCCGGTCAGAATGACTGGGAAGAGGGAGCCTAAATTGAGCCAGTGCCAGCCCTGGGTGGTGACCAGTGCACCGGATGCGAAAGAGGTCATGGCCATCACGCTGAACACCCAGAAATTGATCGTCGCCTGAGCCCGGTCCTTTTCTTCAGGTCGGTAGGCTTGCATGGCCAGCGTTGTGCTACCGGTGAACAGGAAGTTCCACCCCACACCCAGCAGAAACATCGACAGCAGGAATTCATGCAGGTCAATGCCAGACAGGGCAATGGCAATGCACAGAAAAAGAAGAACCACACCAACGCTCATGATGGTCAGGGTGCCATAGCGTTTGATTAGATGGCCCGTGAAAAAGCCAGGGGCAAACATGCCAATCACATGCCATTCCAGTACCAGGGCGATTTTGTCAAAAGAAAAGCTGCAGACCTGCATGGCCAATGGGGTGGCCGCCATTAGGAGGTTCATGACACCGTAGCCCAAGGCGGCGCCCACCGTGGCCACCAAAAAAACCGGCTGACGCATCAACGCCAGGGTGGAGCGCCCTCCTTCGACATGCTTGCTGGTGGTGGTTACAGCAGGAAAACGCACAAAAGACATCACGCCGATACCTATCAGCGCAACAACGGCCAGCGCCAGATAGGCCCCCAGATAAGGCTGGGCAAAGAGGTTGCGTGTCTGGGCGGCCAGATTAGGGCCGATGATGGCGCCGATCAGGCCGCCGGCCAACACCAAAGAGACCGCCTTTTCCCTGAATGAGGGGGCACTCAATTCGGCCGCAGCAAAACGGTAAAGCTGGCCATTGGCGCTGTAATAGCCCGCCACCAGGGTGGCCAGTACCAGCATCCAGAAATTTTGAATCCAAGCCGCCAGCGCACAAAGCAAGGCCGAACCCAGGGCGACCAGCAAACCAATTTGAAATGAGCGCTGGCGTCCATAGCGGCCCTGGGCTTTTGCAACCAGCCCGGTGCTCAATGCGCCGCCGACCACATACCCCATCACCGGCAGGGTGGCCATCCATCCCAGGGGCGCCAGACTCAAGCCAACCAGGCCATTGATCGCTATGAAAATGATGTTGTTGGTCAGGAAAAGACCCTGGCAAAGGGCCAGCAATATTAGGTGACGATTCATGTCAGCAGTGTAAGGGTTGCCAGGGCCGCCAAAGCTGCGGTCTCGGCCCGCAAAGTTCGCGCGCCCAGGCTTACGGCTGAAAAGCCAGCAAGTAGCGCGGTTTGCTGCTCCGCCTCAGTCAACCCGCCTTCGGGCCCCGATAACAGGCAAAAGGACTGGGACCGGGAAATATCATCAAGCGCTGTAACGCCATTGACGCTCATCACGTCCCTCAAAGGCACGGCATGGTTTTGCTGTGAGAGCAACAGGCGATGGTCGCCAGCAGGCCTCGCCAGCCACGCCGACAGGTTCTGCACAGGGTGGATGACGGCAATCCGGTTGCCGCCGCATTGCTCACTGGCGGCGACTGCAATCCCCTGCCAGTGCGCGCGTTTTTTGGCTGCGCGTTCCCCGCTCAAGCGCAATACACTGCGCTCGGTATGCAGGGGTTGAATGCTGGCTACGCCCAGTTCGCAGGCCTTCTCCACCAGCCAGTCCATTCGTTCGTTGGCTGGCATGCCCAAGGCAAGATGAATGCGATGGCCGGGTTCACGTTCGATAGCTATGTATTGCCCGACCATCACCTGTACATCGCTGCGCCCCATCCGAACAATGGTGGATTCATATTCGCCGCCCGTCCCGTCAAAGAGGCAGACCGGGCTGCCCGGCTGTAGCCGCAACACCTGCGCATGCCGCGCGGCTGTGGCGGGCAAGTCCAGGTGCTGGCCGCTGACAAGGGGCTGGTCACTGAAAAAACGCGGGGTGCTGGCCATCATTCAGACCCGGCCAATGGCATAGCCACTGGCCGCGGTAATTCCCTCCACCTGATCAACCAGGCGCAACAGGGGTTTGAGTTCGTTGTAACGTGAACAGGTGGCGCGGATATAGCCAATAAAGCGTGGCGCATCGGCTAGGTACTGGGGTTTGCCATCACGCAGGGTCAGGCGGGCAAAAATACCCGCCACCTTGAGGTGGCGCTGCAAGCCCATCCATTCCACACCCCGGTAGAACTCACCAAAGTCCTCGCCCACCGGCAGACCCGCAGCGCGTGCCTGGCTCCAATAGCGAATGGTCAGATCCAGCACATGCTCTTCGTCCCAACTGATGAAGGCGTCCCGCATCAAGCTGGCGATGTCGTAGGTAATGGGCCCATAGACAGCATCCTGAAAATCAAGAACGCCCAAGCGATTTTCATGAGGGTCTGCGGCCAGCATCAGGTTGCGCGGCATGAAATCACGGTGGACATAAACCTGAGGCCAGGCCAGGTTGCGCGTAACAATCAGCTCGAACATCGTGTCAAGGGTCTTGCGGATCTCGCCTTCTACCGCGATGTTGCGAAAGTGCCCCAGGTACCACTCAGGAAACAGTTCCAACTCCCGTCGAAGCAGGGCTTTGTCATAAGGCGGCAGCACTTCGGGCCGCGAGGCCTTCTGCCAGGTCAGCAGGGCATCTACCGCTTGCAAGTAGCGCGGCTGGTTGGGTGAGAAGTTTTCACGATCGGGAAAAGCCTGCATCATGGTTTGAGCTCCGAGGTCGCTCAGCAGCATGAAGCCCTGCGCTTGCTCCCAATGCAGTACCTGCGGCACAAGTAAACCGGCGTCAAGCATCAGCCGGGCAACTTGGACAAAGGGAGCGCAATTCTCCTTATCGGGCGGAGCGTCCATGATGATTCGGCTGCCATCAGCCGAGTCGATGCGCAAATAGCGGCGAAAGCTTGCGTCTGCAGAAGCAGCCCGCAAGCTCGCGGGCAGAAGATGATGCGGTTTGACAAGAGCGTCAAGCCATCGATGAAAGGCCAGCTCGCGCGAGGGGTCTTGCCAGAGAATGGCAGCAGTGGGTGGGCTTGGTGTCATGGATAATCGATTCTACAAACCACCCGAGTTGCCGCGATTGATTTCCCGCCCTTTGTTTTGCTTTGTTTTGCTGGTTTGCCAGTTGGGACTGGTGGCTCAGGTGTCAGCGCAATCCAGCGATCAGATCAACGGCCTTGATCTGCGCAGCAGCCCCAAGCTGATTGAAAGCATATCCCCCTCGGCCCGCCCGGCCATGCCCACCTACATGTGGGGGGAAGAAATGAGCGGCCGTCCGGACCTGGACATGGTGCTGCAGGGCAATGCGCAGATTCGGCGCGCAGACAGCGTGATCCGCGCGGACCGGGTGGAGTATTTTCAGCCGGATGACCTGGCCAAGGCTATAGGCAGTGTGCACCTGAACCGTTCCGGCAATTTGTACCAAGGGCCTCGGCTTGAGCTCAAGGTTGACGCCAACCAGGGGTTCTTTCTCCAACCCAAGTACCAGTTTTTGGCCAATCAGGCCCATGGCCAGGCCAGCCGAGTTGACTTTCTGGATGAAAAACGGGCGCTGATCCATGACGCCACCTACACCACCTGCCGTCGTGAGCCGGGCCCGAGCTGGTTGCCGGACTGGCTATTGCGCGCCGCCTCACTCGATGTTGACAGTGATGAAGAAGTTGCCGTGGCCAAAAATGTGAAGCTTGACTTCAAGGGCGCGACGATCATGGCCTTGCCGGCCATGAGCTTTGCACTGTCCGACAAGCGCCGTTCCGGATTTTTATCGCCCACGTTTGCTGCTGACACGGTCAGCGGCACGGAAGTCACGGTGCCTTATTACCTGAACATCGCCCCCAACCGCGACCTGACGCTCTACCCTACCCTGATGAGCAAGCGCGGGGTTAACCTGGGCGGGGAGTTTCGCTATCTGGAGCAGGGCTACAACGGGCGGTTACGCGCCGACTACCTGCCCCAGGACCCACTGCGCGAAAGGGATCGATGGGGAACATCCTTCTTGCACCAGGGAATGATCACGACTGGGGTGTCGGGCGTGGGCAACCTTGGCTTGAATCTGAACCTCAATCAGGTCAGCGACGATGATTATTGGCGAGACTTTCCGCGCGGCTCGCCATCGCTGATACAGCGCTTGTTGCCCAGCACGGCGGCGCTGTCGTGGGGGCGAGGGCAATTTTCTTCCACGCTCACGGCTCAAAGGTGGCAGACCCTGCAGGATCCCACCGCCCCGATCGTCCCCCCTTATGACCGCCTGCCCCAGTGGATGGTGCGCTACAAGCAACCCGAAGCGGGTAACTTTGATGTCGACGTTGTGGGCGACTACACCCAGTTCCAGTCAGACCGCTTGCGCACGGGTCAGCCCAACGCCCAGCGCAGCTTCATGCTGGCCCAGATCAGCCGACCTTGGCTGGCGGCCGCAGGCTATATCACCCCAACCCTCAAGCTGCACAGCCGGACCTACAGTTTTGATGCGCCACTGGATCCGTCGGCTGCTGATAGCCAGACCTCGGCCACCCGTAGCGTGCCCACATTCAGTCTGGATGGCGGCCTGGTGTTTGAACGCAATGCGGGGCTGTTCGGGCGCAACTTCACCCAGACCCTGGAGCCGCGGCTCTACTATGTGAACACCCCATACGTTGAGCAGAACTATCTACCCAACTATGACGCGGGCGCCAATGATTTCAACTTTGCCAGCATCTTCAGCGACAACTCCTTTGTCGGTAACGATCGAATTGCGGACAACAATCTTCTGACCGCGGGGGTCACCACCCGATTACTAAACCCCAACTCGGGCGCTGAGAGCGCCCGCTTTGCCATTGCCCAGCGTTACCGATTTGCTGACCAGAAGGTCACGCTTCCGGGTGGCTTACCGGCACAGAGCGGGCTGAGCGACCTTTTGCTGGGGGCGGGCTTCAACTGGGATCAGCGCTGGGCGTTCGAATCCTTGCTGCAATACAACCTGAATGAGCAGCGATCGGTGCGCTCCACCGTCAATGCGCGTTACCAGCCGGGAAATTACCGTGTGTTGAACATGGCGTACCGCTTTCAGAACCTCAGCGAGCTGGTCGATGTGGGTTGGCAATGGCCGATCAATGACCTGTGGGGCGACAAGGGGCGGGACCTCGGGCCGGGGCGGGGACAAGGGGCCGGCCGGTGGTATGGGGTCGGGCGGCTCAACTACAGCTTGCAGACCAGTCAGCTGATCGATTCAATCGTTGGCTTCGAGTACGATGCGGGCTGCTGGCTGGGTCGGGTGGTGATGCAGCGCCTGCAGACCGGGTTGGTCACGAGCAATCAAAGCATCATGTTCCAGCTCGAGTTGGTGGGCTTTTCCCGCCTTGGCATAGACCCGCTGTCCGCCCTGAAAAACAATATTCCGCGTTACCAGTACCTGCGCGAGCAAATCAGCTCGACTCCAAGCCGTTTCAGCCAGTACGATTGAGCCATGAGTATTTATCGGTTTCCCATTGCATTGCTGGCCAGTCTGGCGCTGGCAGGCGCCCTATCTGCCCATGCGCAAGGGCTGAGGCTTTCACCACGAGATACGCCAGCCGTACCCCCGGGCGCGCAGGCAGTCAGCCAGGCGGCAGACTTTATTGTTGCGGTTGTTAATTCCGAACCCATCACCAATCGCGAAGTGGCGCTGGAAGTGCAGCGTGTCACGCAGCAGGCGCTGTTGCAACGGCAAAGCCTGCCCAGCCCGGATGAGTTGAGCCGTCAGGTGCTCGAGCGCATGATCAATGAGCGAGCCCAATTGCACCTGGCCCGTGAAACGGGTGTGCGCGTTGAAGAAAGCTCGGTCGATCAGGCCGAGCAAACCGTGGCCCTGCAAAACCAGATTGGTGTGGCTGAGCTGGAGCGACGGCTGGCCGCCGATGGGATTGAGAAGAAAACATTTCGCAAGCAGCTGCGCGACCAGCTGACCTTGCAAAGACTGCGTGAGCGTGAAGTTGAGCCCAGGGTGCAAGTCGGGGAGCTCGAGCTTGACCAGTTCCTGCAGACTCAGCAGGCCCAGGCCAGCCAGGCCGCCACCCGTCAGATCAACCTGGCCCAGCTGCTGATAGCGGTTCCTGAGGATGCAAACCAGGAGCTGGTGGCCCAACTTTTGAACAAGGCACTTCAAGCCCAAAAAAGGGCCAAGGCGGGTGAGGATTTTGCGACGCTGGTGCGCGAGTTGTCTGATGCGTCCGATAAAGCCAATGGGGGCGAATTCGGACTGCGCAATGAAGATCGCGTTGCCCAACTGTTTCTTGATGCGGCCCAGAGCTTGCCGGTGGGCGGTATTTCAGAGGTAGTGCGATCCGGCGCCGGCTTTCATGTGCTCAAGCTGATTGAGCGCCGATCCAGCAGTGGTCTGCCCCCGGCCGTGGTGACACAAAGCCTGGCCCGGCATATTCTTATCAAGCCCAACTCGCAAGTAAGCGAAGCGCAAGCCAAGGAGCGCCTGCTTGATTTCAAGCGTCGCATTGAAACCGGGCAAAGTACGTTTGCCACGCTGGCACGTGAATATTCGCAGGATGGTAGCGCCGCACAAGGCGGAGACCTGGGCTGGGCCAGCCCGGGCATGTTTGTGCCGGAATTCGAAGCGGTCATGAACCGGCTGGCGCCCGGCCAAATCAGTGAACCCCTGATCTCACGCTTTGGGGTACATCTGATTCAACTGCTGGAGCGTCGTAATACTGAGCTAAGCCAGGCCGAGCAGCGGGAGATGGCGCGCAGGGCATTGCGTGAGCGTAAATTCGAGGAGGCCTTTGTCAGTTGGGCGCGCGAAGTGCGCGCCCGGGCCTATGTCGAAATGCGTGAGCCACCGCAGTAAAGATGCAGCGCCTGGCCCCATCCTCCCAAGTACCTGACTGTCACTAAACGCCACCAAAACCATGCAAACAAGACGGGCGTCATGAGAGATTGTTGTGGCCTTAATAAGGGTTGATGGGTGAGAGCCCCGCACATTGCGCGCAAGCGGTTTGGGCAGCACTTCCTGGCTGACCACGCAATCATTGACTCGATCGTGCGAGCGATTGACCCTCGCCCCGGCCAGCAGATGGTTGAAATCGGGCCAGGTCTAGCGGCACTAACCCAACCACTGGTTGAGCGCCTGGGTCAGCTGACGGTTATCGAGTTGGACCGGGATCTGGCCGCCCGACTACGACAGCACCCGCAACTTGAGGTGATAGAAGCGGATGTACTTAAGGTGGATTTCACCGAGTTGGCGCGCCAGGTAAAAACTCGGGCGACACTCGATGCAAGTGCTGCTGTAAATCACGGGCCCGGTGCGGCCGCAGGAAAATTCAGGGTCGTAGGCAATCTGCCCTACAACATCTCAACCCCGATCCTGTTTCACTTGCTCGATCATGTGGAGGTCATCCAGGACCAGCACTTCATGTTGCAGAAAGAGGTGGTGGAGCGCATGGTGGCGCAACCGGCGACCGCGGCCTACGGTCGGCTGAGCGTGATGCTGCAGTGGCGCTATGAAATGGAAAGTGTGCTGTTGGTGCCACCTCAGAGCTTTGATCCCCCCCCGCGGGTAGACAGTGCGGTGGTCCGGATGGTGCCCATGAAGATGCCGCCGGCCCTGGACCTTGGGCGATTGCAGGAGTTGGTCCAGGTGGCCTTCAGCCAAAGACGCAAGTTGTTGCGCCACACTTTGGGGCCATGGCTGGAAAAAAACGGCCTCCGTACCGACTTTGATCTGCAGCGCCGTGCCGAAGAGGTTCCGGTGGCTCAATATGTTGCACTGGCCGAACACCCTAAAGGCTAGGGATCATGCGCCATGAAAAAAGCCCGCCGGCAAGCGGGCTTTGGTAGGTTGTGACTTCGCTGAAGCTCAGGCAGCGTTAAGCCAATAGCCTGCATTGAAGGGGCTGCTCATGCGCAGCGCCAGTGGGGAGACGTCGAGCAATTTGTCTGTCGGCATCTTTTCGCCCGCCTCTTCACCCACCTCGACGCCAGAGATGGCCGGTCCGTTGTCAGGTGTTTGAGCCTTGGCTTCATTAAGCCGATCTGCCACGCTGGCCTGAGCCGAGCGCGCCACAGAGAAAGAGTAAAAACAGCGAAATGGAATTTTCCGCTCGTTCCAGTAATCGGCAGCATCGCGGAAGATATCCAGCAGCTGTTCACGAACCTCTTTGTCGAACTTGGCATTGGTCGGAATATGTTCAAGAACCACAATGAATCCGGGCTGAGGCCCAGATTTGTGCAGAGGGTCTGTCAGGCAGTCGTACAGTGCGTCAAAGTTTTTGCCGACATTAACCGGCAACATGAATTGCTGAACCAACAGGTCCAACACATCCTGCTTGGACTGCGCAGCGGCCAGATTGGCGTACAGAAAATGCTGCCCTAGGCCTTGGGCAGCCTCCTGCAGATCTTGCACCCGAAAGGCGCGAATTGACTGAACAATGTTTGTTCTTACATTACGAAGTGGCATTTCCATCCCCGCTCTCTCTCCAAAATTACAAAAGCCAAATTACGGCTCAATACGACGAAAGCTCGTGTAGTGATCGGCCGTGTAGTAACAGGCATCCGGGGCGCGTGGAGCGCCGCCACACACAATTCGCTGCACTCCTCGCGTACGCGCCCCAGGCGTCGTTACGGTGTATTCTCTGTAATAACCCCTCTTTTCGGCAGGAAGCAGTCTCTCCCGATTGCCAAAAACCGTACCATCCTTTTCATAAGGAAACGGCCCGCCCAATTGGATCAGCCGGTATGTTTCCCGAGCCGGTTTGGGCAACTCTGCCAGGGGCACAGCTGCCATTCCTGTTGCTGGACCTGTCTCCCTTGCCTGGACCGGTGCATTAACCGCCAGCCCTACTAATAGCAAAAGGCCGGTAAGTACTAACTTTACTTCCGAGCCCCGTAACATGAATTGCTTTCCAACCGCTACTGCAGATTTCAAAGATCTGCGATGGCTAGAGTGTCGCTGATCTGCCCAAAAAAAGCAAGTGGGGCCTGCGAAAAAGAGCCTAAGGGAAACCGGGAATTGGCAAAGAAGTTAGTGCATGCTTATAGCCAAATGGCTTTATCGCTTGGCGTTGGCATCAGCCACGGTCAGGGCGGTCATGTTGACAATGCGTCTGACCGTGGTGCTGGGTGTGAGAATATGCACCGGCTTGGCCGGCCCCAGCAAAATCGGTCCGATGGCGATATTGCCGCCGGCGGCTGTCTTCAACAGGTTGTAGGCGATGTTGGCAGCATCAATGTTGGGCAAAACCAGCAAATTGGCAGAACCAACCAGATTGTTGTTGGGCATCAGCTCTTTGCGAGCGCCTTCATCCAGGGCGACATCACCATTCATTTCACCTTCAACCTCTAGCCAGGGCGCTTCGGCGCGCAGCAGCTCCAGGGTCTGGCGCATTTTGACAGCGCTGGGCCAGTTGCTGGTGCCAAAGTTGGAGTGACTGAGCAAGGCCGCCTTGGGTAACAGGCCAAAGCGGCGCATTTCTTCAGCCGCCATGATGGTGATTTCGGCCAGCTGTTCGGCTGTCGGATCGTAATTCACATGGGTATCGACCAGAAAAACTTGTCTATCTGGCAGCATCAGGCCGTTCATGGCGGCAAAATTGTTGACGCCAGCGCGCTTGCCGATCACCTGATCAATGTATTGAAGATGCATGGCGGTGTTGCCCCAAGTACCACAAATCATGCCGTCCACATCACCCTTGTGCAGCAGCATGGCGGCAATCAACACCAGCCGGCGGCGCATCTCGATCTTGGCCATGGGTATGGTGACCCCACTACGCTCGGTCATACGGTGGTAGGTCTGCCAGAAATCACGGTAACGGGGGTCATCTTCGACATTGACCACGTCGTAATCCTGCCCCTCTCTCAGACGTAGCCCAAAACGGGAAATACGTTGGGATATCACTTCAGGCCGACCAATCAGGGTAGGCCGGGCCAGGTTTTCATCGGCCACAATCTGGGTGGCGCGCAGTACGCGCTCATCCTCGCCTTCGGCATAGGCCACGCGCTTTTTGGCGGCGCGCTTCACGGCGGCAAAGATCGGCTTCATGATGGTGCCCGAAGCGTAGACAAAGCTTTGCAGCCGCTCGCAGTAGGCCACCATGTCGGTGATTGGACTTTGCGCCACGCCACTGTCCGCAGCGGCTTGCGCCACGGCCGGCGCAATCTTCATCATCAGGCGTGGGTCAAACGGTTTGGGGATCAGGTAATCGGGGCCAAAGGTGAGTTGCTCACCGGCATAAGCTGCCGCCACCACCTCACTCTGCTCGGCCTGGGCAAGCTCGGCCATCGCCCGCACCGCGGCAATCTCCATTTCATCGGTAATGGTGGAGGCGCGAGCATCCAGGGCGCCACGGAAAATGTAAGGAAAACACAGAACGTTGTTGATCTGGTTGGGGTAATCGGTACGCCCCGTGGCCATGATGATGTCGCTGCGCACCGCGCGCGCCTCGGCCGGATCGATTTCCGGGTTGGGGTTGGCCAAGGCAAATACGATAGGCTTGGCCGCCATGCGTTTGACCATCTCGGCTTTGAGCACCCCGCCGGCAGACAAGCCCAGGAAAATGTCGGCACCCTCGATCACCTCGCCCAGTGTGCGGGCCTGGGTGGGCTGGCTGAACAGGCGTTTGGCGTCGTCCATCAGCTCGGTGCGGCCTTCATAGACCACGCCAGCCAGATCGGTCACCCAGACGTTCTTGCGTGGCAGGCCCATCTTGACCAGCAGGTTCAGGCAGGCCAGCGCCGCCGCACCTGCGCCGGACGTGACCAGCTTGACATCCTGCAGCGATTTGCCAGCCACTTTCAGGCCGTTGATCAGTCCGGCCGCCACCACGATGGCCGTGCCGTGCTGGTCGTCGTGGAAGACCGGAATCTTCATGCGCTCGCGCAGCTTGCGCTCGACATAGAAGCAGTCGGGCGCCTTGATGTCCTCCAGGTTGATGCCGCCGAAGGTGGGTTCCAACGCGGCAATGATGTCCACCAGCTTGTCCAGATCCTTCTTTTCGTCGATCTCAATGTCAAATACATCAATGCCGGCAAATTTCTTGAACAGCACGCCCTTGCCTTCCATCACCGGCTTGGAAGCCAGAGGGCCGATATCGCCCAGGCCAAGTACCGCCGTGCCATTGGTGATCACGGCCACCAGGTTGCCGCGGCTGGTGTACTTATAAGCGGCCGCAGGATCCTTGGCGATCTCTTCGCAAGGGACAGCTACGCCAGGCGTGTAGGCTAGCGACAGGTCATGCTGATTGGACAGCTGCTTGGTGGCCGCGATGGCGATCTTACCGGGGGTGGGAAATTCGTGGTAGTCGAGTGCCGCACGGCGCAGCTCGGCGCGCTTATCGTTGGGGGTTGTCATCGAAACTTTCCTGCGTGAAACAGTCGTTTGGCCGGGGCGCACCAAGTGCCAGTTTCCGTCAGCCATCTAAGGGGAGCTATTCTAGGCGTGTCTGGCTGAAATCACGTCTTGGCAAGGGGGTAAAAATCGGTTTTGCGTTTGACTTTTTACTTTTAGTCAAAAATCCCAGGATCAAATCAGGCTCGCATCAGGGATTCGATCGCATCCGGGTCAACCGGAACTCCCCGGGTGATCAGCTCGCAGCCTTGTTCTGTGACCAGCGCATCATCTTCGATGCGAATACCGATGTTCCAGAATTCGGGGGCAATGCTGTCGCTGGGTCGAACGTATAGGCCGGGCTCGATCGTCAAGGCCATTCCCGGGCGCAGTATTCGGCTTGGGCGGTTCTGCACCAGCTCAGCGCTCAGGGGGTCTCTGCGCTGGCTGAGCAGTCCAGCTTCGCTGGGCTCGACATAGCTGCCACAGTCATGCACATCCATGCCCAGCCAATGCCCGGTGCGATGCATGTAGTGGGCGAAGTAGTGGCGATTTTCAATAGCGTCTTCCAGCGTGCCGTGCCGGTCCTTGTTGAGCAGCTTGAGATCAAACATGCCCTGAGTCAGCACCCGCACTGCCTGCTCATGAGCATCGGTAAATCGAGCGCCCGGCCGGGTTGCATCAACGGCGGCCTGCTGGGCGGCCAGCACCAGCTCATACAGGGCGCGCTGGGGGCCGCTGTAGCGACCATTGGCCGGGAAGGTGCGGGTGATGTCGCTGGCATAGCCATCGAGTTCGCAGCCCGCATCAATCAGCACCAGTTCGCCAGTCCGGATCGGCGCGTTGTCGGCGCGGTAGTGCAAGACACAAGCGTTGGCGCCGGCGGCCACGATCGACCCATACGCCGGGTATTGCGACCCCTGCAGGCGAAACTCATGCAGCAACTCGGCATCCAGGTGGTACTCGCGCACATCCATTCCCTCACGGAGCATGCGTGCAGACAGCTGCATGGCCCGTATGTGCGCCTTGGCGCTGATCTGCGCGGCGCGGCGCATGACATCTTGCTCATGGGCATCCTTGATCAAGCGCATCTCATCAAGGAGGCTGCACAAATCGCGTTGGGTGTCCGGGCAGAGGGCGCCAAAGCGAACCCGGGCGCGCACCCGCTTCAGCCAATCGTCGATGCGGCCCTCCAGCCCGGGGTGGGTGGCAAACGGGTACCAGACCGTGGCCTTGTTTTCCAGCAGTCGAGGCAGGCGCTGATCAAGTTCATTGACCGAAAAAGCCTCATCGATCCCTAGTCGCTGGGGCGCAGCATCGGGCCCGAGCCGGATTCCGTCCCAGATTTCCCGCTCCAGGTCCTTGGGGTTGCAAAAAAGGGTGGTGTGACCTTCGCTGGTGATCACCAGCCAGGCCTGTGGCTCGCCAAAGCCACTGAGGTAATGAAAGTAACTGTCAAAACGAAACAGAAACTCACTGTCGCGGTTGCGCAGGCGCTCAGGGGCGGTAGGCACGATGGCCACAGCATCGGGGCCGAGTTGGGCCGCCAGACGGGCGCGGCGATCAGCATAAAGGGCGGTGTTCATGGGTCGGCAGTTTGGTTCAATTGCGCCAACCGCGCGGGCGTACCGACGTCGGTCCAGGCGCCGGTGTACAACTCGGCACTTACCATTTTATGGTCCATGGCTTGTCGCAGCATAGGGGCCAGCGCAGCGCGCTCCCCTCTGGGGTTGCCCGGCTCGATTGGGCATAGCGGTGAGGCAAAAAAACTGCGTCGATAAAGGCCGATGGTGCTGTAGGTAAATCGCTCGCCCGACTGACCTTTGCCAAGATTTAGCGCGAGCCCATCGTCACCCAGGCCGAAATCACCATGTGGGTTGTGCGCCGGATTGGGTACCAGCCAGAGATGGGCCAGAAATTTGCTGGCAGCAAAACTTTGCAGCGCGCGGGGCTCAAAGCGGAAACCTGGCATGTAAACATCTCCGGCCAACAGCCAGAAAACATCCTGCAGCAGTGGCAGCGCGCGGACAACCCCGCCCGCCGTTTCAAGGGCGCCACCAAAATCCCGCCCCTCCATGGAATAGTGCAGCGCCATGTGCTGGTGTTGATTGCCAAAGCGTTGTGGAATTTGCTCTCCCAGCCAGGCCGTATTGATGACGGTCTCGCCAATGCCCGACATCACCAGGGCATCGAGATGCCACCCCAGCAGGGACTTGCCGTGTACCTTGAGCAGGGGCTTGGGGGTGTGATCGGTCAGCGGTCGCATGCGCTCGCCGCGTCCGGCTGCCAGAACAAGGGCCTGGGCGCGATGGGAGGCGGTTGGCGTCGGGTTCATGGGGGATGGCCGGGCTTTACTGAATTGCAGGGGTGAAAGTAAGTATTGTCCACAAGCGGAAAGGGGAAAGGGTAATGGGCACAAGGGCACAGGGTACAAAGGCACGAGAGCCGGCTGAATTTGCTGAGACCGTAGACAATTGACGGCATGATGATCCTTACATTCTGACGGTGCGTAATGGCTACCAATCCTGAAACCTTTCCCTTCTGGCCCTTTATTCTGCTGATCCTGGTGGTCAGTATTGGCGCCCTACCGTATTTGTCGGGCTGGCGTTCATTGGCCAAGCGCTTCCCCGCCTGGGGGCCGGTGGAGGGGCACCGTTACTTTTTTGTCTCCGCCAAAGTTGGCAAATACTCCTGGTTTCGAGTTAATTTTGGCGCCAGCCTGGGTTTGGTGGTGGGCCCCAGCGGATTCAAGGTGTCCAGCCTATTGCCCCTTTGCCCGGCACTCTATATTCCCTGGTCCGAGGTCGAATCGATTGAGGACAAGTCCTCTGCGCTGAGTCGACGCACCCTGATTCATTTGCGTGACTCATCGGTGGTATTTGCCTTTCGCGGCACCGCCGGTCAGGTGATTGCGGCCACCTTTGCAGACGCTCAGCAGGCCCGGACCTGAGCGTCGGCAAGACGCCAAACCTACGTCAGCCGGGCCGGAGGTGTCGTCCGCTTAAAATTGCGCCTTTTCCCAACCAACAAAATATGGATGCCATTGGCCGGTGAGCCAGTGACTCGTTGCCAATCGAGGCCTTCATGACCAACGCTTCCCCCGCCCCCTCAACTGTTTCTGGCGTGACCGCTAACGACATGGCCAATGCCATTCGTGCCCTGGCCATGGATGCTGTGCAGCAGGCCAACTCCGGCCATCCTGGGGCGCCGATGGGGATGGCTGATATGGCGGTGGCCCTGTGGGGTGAACATTTGCGACATAACCCGGCAGACCCCGCCTGGTTTGACCGCGATCGCTTTGTGCTGTCCAACGGTCATGCCTCCATGCTGATTTACGCACTGCTGCACCTGACGGGCTATGACCTGCCCATGCAGGAGCTGAAAAACTTTCGCCAGCTGCACAGCAAGACGCCCGGCCACCCGGAAGTCGGGGTGACGCCTGGGGTGGAGACCACCACCGGTCCGCTTGGCCAGGGCATAAGCAATGCGGTCGGCCTGGCCCTGGCTGAAAAACTGCTGGCGCACGAGTTCAACCGCGATGGTCACCAGATCGTGGATCACCACACCTATGTGTTTCTGGGGGATGGTTGCATGATGGAGGGCATCAGCCATGAGGCAGCGGCGCTGGCCGCAGCCTGGAAGCTGAACAAGCTGATTGCCCTGTATGACGACAATGGCATCTCGATTGACGGCCAGGTGACACCCTGGTTCGGTGATAACACCGCACTGCGCTTCACTGCCTATGGCTGGAATGTCATTGGCCCGATAGACGGACACAACCCGGCGGCCGTCTCAGAGGCCCTTGGGCACGCCAAGCGATCAGACAACGCGCCAACACTGATCATCTGCAAGACAGCCATTGGACAGGGCTCGCCAAACCGTGCCAATACAGCCAAGGCCCACGGCGAGCCGCTGGGCGCTGAGGAAATCAGGCTCACCCGAGAGGCGCTGGGCTGGTCACACGAGCCTTTTGTGGTGCCCCAGAAAGTTGCCGACGCCTGGAATGCGGTCGCGCGCGGAATCGATGCCCAGGCGCAATGGAACAAAAAGTTTGCCGCCTACCGGGCAACCCATCCTGCCATGGCGGCTGAATTTGAGCGTCGGATGAAGGGTGACTTGCCCAAGAACTTTGCCCAGACGGTGGTGGACGCAGTGGTTGGCGCGCACAGCAAGGCCGAAACCGTGGCGACCCGCAAAGCCAGCCAGATGGCCCTTGAATCCTTTACGGCGGCGCTGCCCGAGCTGTTGGGGGGCTCGGCCGACCTGACCGGCTCCAACCTGACCAACACCAGCCACACACCCAGTTTGCGCTTTGATGCGGACGGGCACAGCAATGGGGGCCGGCACATCAACTACGGCGTGCGTGAATTTGGCATGGCGGCCATCATGAACGGAGTCGCCCTGCATGGCGGGTATATCCCATACGGCGGAACCTTTTTGACCTTCAGCGATTACTCGCGCAATGCAATCCGCATGGCTGCATTGATGAAGCAGCGCGTGATCCATGTCTTTACCCACGACTCGATTGGTCTGGGCGAGGATGGCCCGACCCATCAATCGGTGGAGCAGGGCGCCTCCTTGCGGCTGATCCCCAACCTGGACGTCTGGCGACCGGCCGACACCGCCGAAACCGCCGTGGCGTGGGCGGTCGCCTTGCAAAACAAGAGCAAGCCCACGGCGCTTCTGCTTTCGCGCCAGAATGTGCCCTACGCGCCCAAAAAAGACGTTGGTGACATCAGTCGCGGCGCTTATGTCTTGTCTGAACCGGCCGATCTCGGTTTGAGCAAAAAGGCGCAGGCGGTCATCATTGCCACCGGCACAGAAGTTTCGCTGGCGCTCAAGGCGCAGGAAGAGTTGGCCCTGCGCAAAATTGCGGTCCGGGTGGTCTCCATGCCCAGCACCACCACGTTTGATCGGCAGGCCGCCGCTTACAAACTGGCCGTATTGCCCTCAGGACTGCCACGCGTGGCAGTTGAGATGGGCGCCACCGATGGTTGGTGGAAATACGGCTGTGCGGCAGTGGTGGGTCTGGATACCTTTGGCGAGTCGGCCCCCGCACCGGTGCTTTTCAAGCACTTCGGCTTTACGCCGCAAAACGTTGCTGACACGGTACAAGCCGTTCTGGCAAGCAAGTAAGTCAGAGCTGCCCAGGCCTTAATCCCTTCAGAACACAGCACTCACCCGATCTTTTTTTATTCAGGAGAAACCTCATGACCATCAAAGTAGGCATCAACGGCTTTGGCCGCATCGGCCGCAACGTGCTGCGCTCGGCAGTGCAAAACTTCAAGGACATCCAGATCGTTGGCATCAACGACCTGCTGGAGCCCGACTACCTGGCCTACATGCTTCAATACGACAGCGTGCACGGGCGCTTCAAGGCCGATGTCTCGGTGCATGGCAACACGCTGGTTGTCAACGGCCACAAAATTCGGCTTACGCAAGAGCGCGATCCGGCGGCTCTCAAGTGGAACGAGGTGGGCGCCGATATCGTCATTGAATCCACCGGCCTCTTTCTGGACAAGGCCAGTGCCGGTAAGCATCTGGCTGCCGGGGCCAAGAAGGTCATCATGTCTGCGCCCTCCAAGGATGACACGCCCATGTTCGTCTACGGCGTCAATGACAAAACCTACGCCGGCCAGAGCATCATCAGCAATGCCAGTTGTACCACCAACTGCCTGGCCCCGGTGGCCAAGGTGCTGAATGACCGATGGGGCATCAAGCGCGGCCTGATGACCACGGTGCATGCCGCTACGGCCACCCAAAAAACAGTCGATGGCCCCAGCAACAAAGACTGGCGCGGTGGCCGTGGCATTTTGGAAAACATCATTCCCAGCTCCACCGGGGCGGCCAAGGCGGTGGGCGTGGTGATTCCCGAGCTCAATAAAAAGCTTACCGGCATGAGCTTTCGCGTGCCCACCAGCGATGTGTCGGTGGTGGACCTGACGGTTGAACTCAACAAGGAAGCCGATTACAAGGAAATCTGTGCCGAGATGAAGACGCAAAGCCAGGGTGCGCTCAAGGGCGTGCTGGGCTACACCGAAGACAAGGTAGTGGCGACCGACTTCCGCGGCGAAACCTGCACCAGCGTGTTTGATGCCGAGGCCGGCATCGCACTGGACAAAACCTTCATCAAGGTGGTGGCCTGGTACGACAACGAGTGGGGCTACTCCAACAAGTGCCTGGA
>JAFMFB010000063.1 GCA_017856435.1 Burkholderiaceae bacterium | reverse complement strand
CATTGGGACGCATCAGGTGAAAGATGAGGAACATCTCGGCGGTCCAGCGCCCGATACCGCGGATGCCGGTCAGCTCGGCGCAGATGGCGTCATCGTCCATGTTGCCCCAGTTCGCGGCGCTGACCTTGCCATTGTCAAAGTTCAGCGCCAGGTCCACCAAGTATTCCACTTTGCGAGCGCTCAGGCCCGCTGCGCGCATGTCGTCCACATTGAGCTTGAGCAGGCTGGAGGGAGTCAGGCGTTTGGGCAGCACGATGAAGCGGTCCCACACCGACTGAGCCGCCTTGACTGAAATCTGCTGCCCCACAATGCTGCGCGCCAGGGTCATGAAGGCATCGCCCCGGGTTTGCAGGCAGGCATTGCCGTGCACCGGGATCAGCCGCTTCATCACCCGGTCTTTTTTCATGAGGTGGGCACAGGCCTCGCTCCAATAGGCCGGGGTGCTCAGGACAGCGTCAGGTGTTTTCACTGCGCAGCCTCCCAGGTGGTGCCCGCGGGTGAGTCTTTCAGGACCACGCCCTGAGCCAGCAGGTCCTTGCGGATGCGATCGGCCTCGGCAAAATTCCTGGCGCTCTTGGCCGCAGCTCGCAAGGCGATGGCCGCCTGGATAGCCGCCTCATCCAGGGCCGAGCCCGCCTTGAGAAAGGCGTTGGCGTCGTCTTGCAGCAGCCCCAGGCAGCCACCCAGAGCCTTGAGCTGGCCGGCGAGTTCGCTCGAACGGGTCTTGTTGACCTCGCTGGCGAGTTCGAATAGGACCGCCACAGCTTCGGGCGTGCCAAAGTCTTCATCCATGGCAGCCTTGAAGCGGGCGGCCATGACATGGCTCCAGTCGATGGTGCAGGGTGCGGGCGGCACCGACTGCAAGGTGGTGTAGAGGCGCTTGAGGGCGCCACGCGCGTCATCGAGATGGGCGTCACTGTAATTGAGCGGACTGCGGTAGTGCGCACGAATGATGAAAAAGCGCACGGTCTCGGGGTCGTACTTGGCCAGAATCTCGCGGATAGTGAAGAAGTTACCCAGTGATTTGGACATTTTTTCGTTGTCCACCCGCACAAAGCCGTTGTGCATCCAAAAGCGTGCCAGGGGTTGGCCGCTGGCGCCCTCACTTTGCGCAATCTCGTTTTCGTGATGGGGAAATTGCAGGTCGGCACCGCCACCGTGGATGTCGAAGGTCTCGCCCAGCATCTGGCAACTCATGGCTGAGCATTCGATGTGCCAGCCGGGCCGGCCTGGGCCGTATTCACTGCCCCATTGGGCCTCGGGGGGTTCGCTGGGCTTGGCAGCCTTCCACAAGACAAAGTCCAGAGGATCGCCCTTGCCGCCTTGCACCTCGACCCGCTCACCCGCACGCAGTTCGTCCAGCGACTTGCCCGATAGCTTGCCGTAGCCGGGAAATTTGCGCACAGCGTAGTTCACGTCGCCGTTGTCAGCGCGGTAGGCCAGGCCTTTTTGCTCGAGCGTGCCAATCAGGCGCAGCATCTGCGGCACGTAATCGGTGGCGCGCGGCTCATGGTCAGGGCGTTCAATACCGAGCGCGTCGGCGTCCTGATGCAGGGCGTCGATCATCCGGTCGGTGAGGGTGCGGATCGTCTCGCCGTTTTCCTGGGCACGGCGGATGATCTTGTCATCGATGTCGGTGATATTGCGCACATAGCTGACCCGGTAGCCACTGGCCTTGAGCCAGCGCTGCACCACATCAAAAGCCACCATGGCTCGCGCATGCCCCAGATGGCACAGGTCATAGACAGTCATGCCGCAGACATACATGCGCACATGGCCGGGCTCAAGCGGCGAAAAGGTCTCCAATGCACGCGACAGCGTGTTGTGTATGCGCAGACTCATGTCTAGGGAAAATGTGGGGGTAATTGAGCGTCTGTCAGGCCCGGTTGAGCGGAACTATACAATCGGGCACAGTATACGGTCCTCAAACCGCCTTGCCCGGATGGGCCGCCGGGGCACCCCCCGACCGAGATTCCCGTTTTTTAATCGATGCCCAATTCACTGGCTTACCTGTTGCGCCTGCTCATGCTGCACCTGCTACTGGGAGTGTGTGGACTGTCCGGCGCCCAGAGCCCGGCTGCCAGCGCGCCGCCAGATGACTATGACGTGGTGCAAAAGCTGATCAGCGAAGGCCGCCTTGAAGTGGCATTGGCCCAGGCCGAGCAGTATCTGAACGGCAAGCCCCGCGATCCGCAGATGCGGTTCATCAAGGGGGTGATCCAGCGCGACCTGGGAAAGACCGAGGATGCGCTGGCCACCTACACCCTGCTGACCCAGGACTACCCCGAGTTGCCCGAGCCCTACAACAATCTGGCCGGCATCCATGCCAGCCAAGGTCGGTTTGACATGGCCCGTGCCGCCCTGGAGATGGCGATTCGCAACAACCCAGACTATGCAGCGGCCCATGAAAATCTGGGTGATATTTATGCCCGGCTGGCAGCCCAGTCCTATGAGCGCGCCCTGCGCCTGGAAGGTGGCAACGAGCGGCTGCCGCAGAAAATTTCGCTCATCAGGGATTTGCTCAAGCCAGTCAACAGCACCCCGCCAGCCCCCTCCCCCAGACCTGCAGGTACTTCCCGATGAATGCTCACCTCTGTTTCTTACGTGGCTTGTCAGACCCCGTGCGGCGGCTGACCACCAGACTTGGACTTTTAGGATTGCAGGGCCTTTCAGGTCTGCTGGCTGGCCTGCTGGTGGCGCTGTTGCCACCCATGACGGCGCAGGCACAGGCACTGCCCCGCGTGCAGTTGGCCACCAGCGCCGGCAACATCGTGCTGGAGCTGGCTGCTGACAAAGCGCCCAAAACCGTGGCCAACTTCATTCGCTATGTGCAGGACAAGCATTACGATGGCACCATCTTTCACCGGGTGATCGATGGCTTCATGATCCAGGGCGGTGGCTTCACCCCGCAGATGCAGCAGAAGAGCACCCGCGAGCCAATTGCCCTGGAGACCGGCAATGGCCTTAAAAATGACCGCGGCACGATTGCCATGGCCCGCACCTCCAACCCCAACTCGGCTACCGCCCAGTTTTTTATCAATGTCGTGAACAACAACAATCTCAACGCACCCATGCCGGACGGCCATGGCTACGCGGTCTTCGGACGCGTCGTTGAAGGCATGGATGTGGTTGACAAGATCCGCACCACCTCAACCGGCAATCTGGGCATGCATCAAAATGTGCCGCGCACACCCATTCTCATCAACTCGGCTACCCTGCTGAAATAGGACATCATCATGAGTCAACCCAAAGTAGAACTTCATGTCGCCAACATGGGCGTCATCACCCTGGAGCTGGATGCCGACAAGGCCCCCCACACCGTGGCCAACTTCCTCGCCTATGTGAGCAAAGGGCATTACGACGGCACCATCTTTCACCGGGTGATTCCCGGCTTCATGATCCAGGGCGGCGGCATGACGCCGGGCATGAAGCAAAAAGCCACTGACAAGCCGATCCAGAATGAGGCGAACAACGGCCTGAAGAACAACACCTACACGGTGGCCATGGCGCGCACCAATGACCCCCATTCGGCTACGGCCCAGTTTTTCATCAATGTGGCTGACAATGACTTTCTCAACCACACCGCGCCCTCCCTGCAGGGTTGGGGTTATGCAGTGTTTGGCAAAGTAGTTTCTGGCACCGACATCGTGGACAAGATTGCGTCGGTGCAAACCGGGCAGCAGGGTTACCACGGTGATGTGCCCAAGCAAGACCTGGTGATTGACAAGGCTGTGGCTCTGGCCTGACGCCCTGACGCTGCATGACATCGACCCGGCCCCGGATCGCAGCGCTGCAGGCTGCGGCGAACTGGCGCCGGGTCGAATTCATTTCTGATCTGCACCTGCAGCCTGCCGAGCCAGCCACCGCAAGTTTGTGGCGTGACTACCTGGCCCATAGCCAGGCCGATGCAATTTTCATACTGGGCGATCTTTTTGAAGTTTGGGTCGGTGATGACGGCCTGGACCAGGCCAACCCGCCTGCTGGTAGCCCTGAAGCCTTTGAGCAGGCTTGCGTTAAGGCCCTGAAAGCGGCCAGCCAGCGCTGCGCCCTTTTTCTGATGCACGGCAACCGAGACTTTCTGATTGCACAAGGATTTGCCCAGGCCACTGGCGTGACGCTGCTGGAAGATCCCACAGTGCTGGCGTTTGCTGACCAACGCTGGCTGCTCAGTCATGGCGATGCCTTATGCCTGGAAGACCAGCCTTACCTGGAATTTCGCGCACAGGTACGCAGCCCTGCCTGGCAACAGGCTTTTCTGGCCCGGCCACTGACCCAGCGCCGGGAGATTGCTGCCCAACTGCGCACCCAAAGTGAGCAGCGCAAGGCCGAGGTTGGAATCTATGCCGATGTGGACACCGCCCTGTCACTGCAATGGCTGCAAGAGGCGCAGGCCAGTTGTCTGATTCATGGCCACACCCACCGACCGGGACAGCATCCGCTGGATCCAGGCAGACAACGCGTGGTACTCAGTGATTGGGATGCGCTTGCAAGGCCGCCCCGAGCCGAAGTGCTACGACTGACAATGACTGCAGGCAAGGCAGGCGCTCACCTGGAACGCCTGACACTGGCCAGTTCAACCTAACGGCGCAACATCACCTTGAGGGCCGCCTGCAAGCGGCGCGCCCCGCTCTCCTGGTATTGCCCTGCCAACACACTGGCCACATCCTGGGCCCAGGTTTGCGCGGGTGAGGGATCGTTGCGACGGGTCAAGAGCTGAAGCTGCAGGGCGCGCCGTGCTTCCAGCTCAGAGGCCGGAGTAGGAACTTCAGCAGCCATCTCCAGCCGCAGCAAGGCGGTATCCGCAGCCTGAGCATTAACCGGCTTGCTGATCGCCTGGGCCCAGGCCGTTCGAACGACGGGGGTCACCTTCCCGCCCAACTCCTGGGCTGTGGGCAGGGTGTCAGGTGCGCGCGACTGCCAGGCCTCGAGCAGACGGGTCAGCGCTTCGCCGTGGGCCTGCGCAGCAAGCTTGCGCAAGGCCGCCTGCGCATGCTCCAGCGCATCGCGTTGGGCGCGGAAGGCGGCATCGCCCAATCGCGGTGCCTCGGAGCGGTCTGTGCGCGGTGCTCCATGCTCTGCCATGCGACCCGGTCCTCGGTCCTTAGCCCGGTCGGAGAAACGATCGGTGCCACGCTCGGTGCCGCGTTGGGCGCCACGATCGGCGCCGGGTTCATTCCTACGGTCATTGCCACGGTCCCGTCCGCGCTCGGAGCGCGGGCCCCGGGCGTCCCTTGGCGCTGCCTCAGTTTTTTTCATGCCCGGGCGGTCATCACCGCGCACCGCCACCACCGGCCTGCGGGGCGCGGGGGCAGGTTTGGCGGGTTCTGCGGCCGGTGTTTCAGAAGATGGTGTTTCTGCCGACGGTGCCTCGGCTGAAGGTACCGTGACAGACAACGCCTGGGCGGGTTCACTGCCCTCTACCTTCGTGTCTGCCTTCACTTCACCAGATTCGACAACGTCCGAGGCAACCGGGGTATCAGCAGTTGGGGCATCAGCAGCTGGCGCACCGGATGAGTCAGACCTATCTTTTGCTACAGAAGATTTCGAGGTGGTTGCAGTTTCATGCCCACCAGTGACTTGGGGCGATGCACCATCTTGAGTTGCATGGGCCTCACTGTGCTGGGCAGCGACCAGGGCGTCCATGGCAGCCCGAATGGCTTGGGCGTCACCCGCCGCATTGGCCTGCTCCAGCGCCTTGGCTGCCTGCAGCACTCGTCGGTCACGCTCATTCATGGAAGCCACAGCCTGCTCGCGTGCCGCTGTCTTGCGATTGAAAGCCTCATCGATCGGCTTGCGAAAGGCGTCCCACAACTTTTGCTCCTGCCGACGCTCTAGGGGCACGGCGTGGGCTTCAACCTGCCAGCGTTGTTGCAGGGCCTTGATGGCATCGATCCGCAAGGTCGGGGCTGCACCCAGAGAGACTGCCTCATCCACCATGGTGTGCCGGCGCGACAGGCTTTCTTTCTGCAGGGCAGCCAGCGGCGCGGAGGCCTCGGCCATAGCCGCCTTCCAAAGCGGCTGCAACTCGGCAAACTGTTTCTCACCCAGGTGGCCCGCATCACGCCAGCGCTCGGCAAACTTGTGCAGGTCGCGGTTGACGGCCTTCCAGTCGGGGTTGGCAACAGCTGACTGCTGGGCGCTCCAGCCCTTGAGTTCTTCAATCAGTGCCAGACGGGACGCCCGATGCTCCGCCGCCTCGGTGCGTACCTTCTCGAGCCAGGCCTCCACCACCTTGTGGGCCTGGTTGCAGGCCTCATCAAAGCGTTTCCACAGCCCATGATTGGGTGGGCCGCCCTGATCGGTCTGTTTCCACTGCTCCCGCAAACCGCGCAGGGTTTCCTGCATCTTTCGGCCGCCCAGGGCCTGGCCTTCAGGCCGGTTCAGCAGTGCTTCGGCCTTGGCTACCAGTTCTTCGCGCAACTGGTTGGCGCGCCAGCGCTGCCAGCCTTCGAGCTCACTGGCCGCGGACAAGGCAGCATGAGCCTGCTTGTCCAATTTGTTGTCAATATGGCGGCTATGCTCCTTGAGCGCCTGGCGCAAGGCATTGGCTGCCCCTGGGGTGGCCTTGCCATGGCCCTGGGCCACTTCCAGCTCCAGCGTTTGAAGGGCCTGGCGCACGGCGCCCACCGCCTGCTCGATCACTTCGGGCGGCACTTGCGGTTTGACCGGCAGCTCGGCCACAGCCTCACCGCGCGCCAGACGCAACTCATCAGCCCAAACGGGCACTTGTGGCAAGGGAGCACTGGCATCTGCCTGGGCCGCTGTGGCCTGCGCCAGGGCCGCGCTGAAGGCCTGCCAGACCAGCTCGAGCTGTCCGCGCGAGGTGTCCAACTGCGGGGGGAAGCGCAGATCAACGCTGTTCCAATTGGGATCTGTCAGCAAGGCATCAGCCTGGGCCTGCCAGGCCAGCACATCAGTGCGCAGACCCTCCAAGGCGGCCTGAGCATCCAGCCAGGACTTGGTGGAGAGCACCTCGATGCGCTGAGCCAGCAACACAGCGGCTTCACGCTGAACCTGAACCCGATGCTGCAGATCGTCTACTGCCTTGACCCGCTCGTTCAATTGCGACTTGATTACGGAAAGCGGCTCACGCCCCAGAGGCGCACCGGCCTTGGCGGCATCGCGTTGCCAGGCCAACGCATCAGCCACATGAAATCGGCTGGCGGCCAACAAGGTCTGCCCCTTGGACGCCCATTCCTCGGCCATGGCTTCCTGATTCTTGGCCCGGCGAAGATCGTCCAGCCGCTCGCGCAAAAGCTTGGCCGCCCCCTTGTCCTTGACACTGAGTTCTTTGTAAACCGCCTGCAACTGTTCCTGCGGCGGGTCACCGGCCAGCCAGGCGCGCAGACAGGCGGCACGCTCGCCAGAAGTTGCTGCAGTAAAGGCGCCGCCGGTCAGCGCATCAAGCTGCGCCAGGTCGGGGGACGAGACGGAATGGTTAGAAGTCACGGTTCAAGATATCCAGAAAACAAGAGCCCGTATTGTCACCGTATTGCCCGCTCGACTCCCGGCTCTACCCCCAGCCTGATTCCAAGCCCTGATCCCGTGACCAGAGTGCTGCTTGTTGCAGCGGGAAATATCGGTTGTTTAGAAGGTTGACTTGTACGCTGCCTTGTAGCTTACCGAGAGATTAGTAGGAAGTACGGCTCACCAGTTGCTCGTACGGTTCACTGGTTTCAGTGATTTATGTCAAACGGTGATAGGTCAAACTTAATTGGCGTGCGCGCTCAGGGGTGCCAGCTTTGTCGGTCCTCTCAGAACTTTGATACCTTTGCGTGTTTTTCGTCATTTGCGTCTTTTTGTGCCCTAATGGGCTGGTTTATTTTTCATTAAGCCTTATTTCCTTCAATTCCCTACCAATACCTACCGAGCTTGAGCCGATAGTTTTCTGCAAAACGCGACTGGTTTGGGTGTTTTTTATCCAAAAAAATGGAATAAAGAATTTGTTTTTAATAATTGACTTGACATATAAGGTCCTTTAGAATCCCGCAACTTTTCGTAGCAGGCATCACTCATTACAGCTTGCTGCAACCTTTAACTTAAACGCTGCCGATTTCGGCTACATCAGCCGCCCCGCTGCATCCATCCTGATGTGAGCAAGGCCTGATGGGACCACCAACCAAGACATGTTGTGTTTGGGCCAGGTGATGCAACCGCAGACCTGACCTGGCTGACATGCCACAAGGAGGGAAGTTCTATGACAGCGACAGAAAAATTCACCCGTGGCCTGAGAACGTTCGGTTTGGACGTGGCTCAGGGTTTCATGGAAATCACGCACAACGGCTTTGCCCTGTTTGGCTTGCTGGTGATGCTGTTTGGCCTGGTGGTCACCACCCAGCCCAACCTGCGCCAAATTGGTGAAGTTCACCTGATGGACTGGCTCAAGGAGCGGCAAATTGCCGTAGTCGGGTTCATTGGTGACAACGTCGCTGCCGACCGCGCCACTGCGGCCAACCCGCATGACCTGCCAAAACAGCAGGCTGCGGTGGCCTATTGGCTGAGCAAGAAATACCGGGTTGCGCCCGAGCCGCTGAGCGCGCTGGTCGCTGAAGCCTATGCCATGGGCAAGGCCCATCAGATCGAACCCACCCTGATTCTGGCGGTGATGGCAGTGGAATCCGGCTTCAACCCCTTTGCCCAAAGCCCGGTTGGGGCGCAAGGCCTGATGCAGGTCATGACACGGGTACACAGCGAAAAATACGCCGACTTCGGCGGCAAGCTGGCCGCTTTCGATCCCCTGACCAATCTGCGGGTTGGGGTCAAGGTGCTCAAGGACTGCCTGAAATCGGCCGGTTCACTTGAAGGCGGCCTGCGCGCCTACGTGGGCGCCGCTGATCTTGATGCAGATGGCGGGTATGTGCTCAAGGTGATGTCTGAACATGACCGTCTGCAGAGGGTGGCTGCGGGCATGTCTGTGCCTCTCAACAGCAACACGCTGGTACCGGTCAATGACAGCAAATCCGCTGGCAAGCTTCCCAATCTCAATTCCTGATTACGTCGCTGGCCCCACCGCCTCAGCTACACTAGACGGGTACGCAACTGGCGACTGGCGGCTTGCCCATACGGGCCAGCTTGCCGACGTGATTTTCACGGGGAAGCGTACCGCACGGCTGGCCCACCAACCCTGTGTTTAGCCTCGCGCCTGGGCACCCCTCTGATTCAGGGGGATCCGAAGAATTTCATACGTTTCCATGTATCAGCGCAACATCCTTGTCGAACAGACCGACCCCGAACTCTGGGCCGCCATTCAGGCCGAACATGCCCGTCAAGAACACCATATTGAACTGATCGCCAGCGAGAACTATGCCTCGCCGGCGGTGATGGCCGCACAGGGCACCCAGCTGACCAACAAGTATGCCGAAGGCTACCCGGGCAAACGCTACTACGGCGGCTGCGAGCATGTGGATGTGGCCGAGCAACTGGCGATTGATCGAGTCAAGCAGCTTTTTGGCGCCGATGCAGCCAACGTGCAGCCTCACTGCGGCGCCTCGGCCAACGAGGCAGTGTTTCTTGCCTTCCTCAAACCGGGTGACACCATCATGGGCATGAGCCTGGCCGAAGGCGGCCACCTGACCCACGGCATGCCCCTGAACATGAGTGGCAAATGGTTCAACGTGGTGTCGTATGGGCTGAATGCGCAGGAGCAGATCGACTACGACGCCATGGAGAAAAAGGCGCATGAGACCCGGCCCAAGATGATCATTGCCGGCGCCTCGGCCTACAGCCTGCACATTGACTTTGCCCGGTTTGCCAAGGTCGCCAAGGATGTGGGCGCCCTGTTCATGGTGGACATGGCCCACTACGCCGGGCTGATTGCCGCGGGCGTTTACCCCAACCCGGTGCCGCACGCCGATGTGGTGACCTCCACCACCCACAAAACCCTGCGCGGCCCGCGCGGTGGCGTGATCCTGATGAAGGCCGAGCATGAAAAAGCCATCAACAGCGCCGTTTTTCCCGGGCTGCAGGGCGGCCCGCTGATGCATGTGATTGCCGCCAAGGCAGTGGCGTTCAAGGAAGCACTGTCGCCCGAGTTCAAGGTTTACCAGCAGCAGGTGATCAAGAATGCCCAAATCGTGGCCGAGACCCTCACCCAGCGCGGCCTGCGCATTGTGAGCGGCGGCACCCAAAGCCATGTGATGCTGGTGGACCTGCGCGCCAAGGGCATCACCGGCAAGGCTGCCGAAGCCGCCCTGGGCAGCGCGCACATGACTATCAACAAGAACGCCATCCCCAACGACCCGGAAAAACCCATGGTCACCAGCGGTGTGCGCGTGGGCACGCCTGCCATGACCACCCGCGGCTTCAAGGATGAGGAAGCGCGTCTGACGGCCAACCTGATCGCTGACGTGCTGGACAACCCGGGCGATGAGGCCAATCTTGTCGCTGTGCGCGCCAAGGTCAATGCCCTGACCGCCAGGTTCCCGGT